>JBKJPI010000388.1:0-5715 GCA_046595235.1 Burkholderiales bacterium
TCGGAGAACAGAATGGATCACAGCCAGCATCAACAGCCGGAGACAGGCGGGGCAAGGGGCTCCAGGGCCAAGTGGGTCTTGCTCGGGTTCATTGCCGTTGCGGCGTTTTTGATCATCACCGAGCACCGGGCGCACCTCTCGTTTCTACTGATTACCGAACACCGGGGGCACCTGTCGCAGTTCGTGTACTACCTGCCGTTTCTGCTGCTGCTCGCATGCCCGCTGATGCACCTGTTCATACACGGCGGCCATGGAGGTCACGGATCAGGCCGCGCGCACAAGCCCGCACTCCAGGATAAAGGAGACACCCGATGAACGACTCCATGTCGGCGTATGGACTGTGGTCGCTGGTCATTATCAACTCGCTGGTGTTCATCATCTTCGCGTTCAGCTTTACCAAGCCGCAGAGCACGCGCGACTGGCGCTCGTTTGGGGCGTTCTCGGCATTTATCATTGCGCTGTTTACGGAGATGTATGGCTTCCCGCTCACGATTTACCTCCTGTCCGGGTGGCTCGGCAGCCGCTTCCCGGGCATCGACTTCTTGAGCCATGACGCCGGCCATCTGCTGGAGGTCACCTTTGGCTGGAGCTCGAATCCGCATTTCGGCCCTTTCCATATCATCAGTAACGTGCTCATCTTCGGCGGCTTCATACTGCTGGCGAAAGCCTGGACCGTGCTGCATAAAGCTCAGCAGAACCACAGTCTCGCCACGACCGGCCTCTATGCGCGAATCCGGCACCCGCAGTACGTTGGCTTCGTCGCGATTCTGCTCGGCTTCCTCTTCCAATGGCCGACGATCCTCACGGTCATCATGCTCCCGATACTCGTGCTGATGTATGCACGACTGGCTATCGTCGAAGAGCGCGAGATGATGAAGCAGTTCGGGGACGAGTACACACGCTATGCCGCGCGCACGCCCCGTTTCGTCCCCACGCTCGCCCCACCGCCTCCGAAAACGGCCTAGCCACGTGCCGCCGAATCCTCGCCCTGACCGCTTTAAGGAAAACCCATGTTCAAGCACATCCTGATTTCAACTGACGGCTCATCGCTCGGCAACAAAGCCGCCAGGGCCGGTATCGAGCTCGCAGGCGCGCTGGGCGCCAAGGTCACTGCTTATTACGCGATGGAGCGACTGCAGCTGATCTTCGACGAAGGCTACATGATGGACCAGAAGACGATCGACGGTCTCGAGGAGAGCGCGCGTGCGGCTGGACAGAAAAGTGTCGACGCCATCGGCAAGATGGCGAAGGCTGCCCGCGTACCCTTCACTTCAGTTGTATCGCAGGCTTCCACTGCCCATGAGGGGATCATCGAGGCCGCGAAAAAACGGAAGTGCGATGTGATCTTCATGGCCTCGCACGGCCGCCGCGGCCTCTCGAAGCTGATGGTGGGCAGCGTGACGCAAAAAGTGCTCGCACACTCAAAAATACCGGTCGTGGTCTACCGCTGACGCCTCATCACGCGCTGCTTTCTGAGTCGAACACACGCATCCGACCACTCGTCGGGATAAGCGCAATCTCTCACTCAACTTCAAAGGAAACATCTTCATGAAACGCTCAATTCTTTTTGCCGTACTGACTGTCGCTGCCCTGGCTGTGCCTGTCACATCCGCGCAGGATACGAAACCTGCCGCCGCAAAGCCGGCGATGAGCATGGACATGGACAAACACATGTCGCAGATGCAGGAAAAAATGAAAACCATGCAGGGGCAGATGGACAAGATCCGCAAGACGACTGACCCGAAGGAGCGCCAGAAACTGATGCAGGAGCACATGCAGGCAATGCAGGAAAATATGAAGACGATGCGCGGCACGGGCGGCCCGATGATGACCGGTGGCGGCGAGCACGGCGGCATGAAGATGGGCGGCAAGAAGGACGGCATGATGGAGGGCGACATGATGAAACGCCACGGAATGATGGAAAAGCGCATGGACATGATGCAGATGATGATGGAGCAGATGATGCAGCGCGATCAGATGATGCAGTCCATGCCCGCCAAATAGCCTGAGCGAGCAGCGCGATCGTCGAATGCATTTACCTCACGCGCATTTGCGTTACCAACACTCATTGAAAAAAGAACCCGTTATGCGATCTGCGCTCAAGGCTGGAATGATCTTGTTGTTGGTCGTCGCGCCCGTCAAGATGACCGTTGCGCCTCTAACCATTCAATTCTCCACCCCCGTTCTCGCCGCGATGACTATGAGCCAAGACTGGCCGGACTCGGTCAACCAGTACGTCTTGCAGATTCGCAAGGGAGTCAGGACGACTGATATGGATGGATATCTGGCGGCTGTTAAAGACCCGAATGGGGCCCTTCTGCTCGATGTTCGTGAGGAAGATGAGTTCAAGGCTGGACACGTTCCCGGGGCGCTCAACATCCCGCGCGGTTTACTGGAATTCCGCATCTGGAAACATTTGGGATATCCGGCGCACGTTGACACGACTCGTACGATCTATGTGCAATGCCGGACCGGCGGCCGGGCGACGTTGGCGACCAAGCAACTGCAGGACATCGGTTTTACCAACGTGATCGCCGTGATCATGAACTTTGACGAGTGGCAGAAGAAAGGGCATCCGCTGTTGTAAATACACTTATGTCCGAGGCGGGACGATAGCGCTCTAAAACCCGGTGGCACCTCGCAACGCTTAATATGTCTCGATAAACAATTTCACAAGATTTGCTCAACCTCATCGTCCTGCGACGATTAACGCGCAAGATGTCATCAGTTTTTGTTTTGTCATAAGGAAGCTGTCCATGCCAAATCGACCCATTCGAACCATTATCGAGAATCAGCACGTATTGACTGCGTCGAGCTCGACATCCGTGAGCGATGCGGCACGGATGATGAAACAGAGCAAGACGGGTGCAATACTGGTGTGTGATAAGCAGCGCCTGGTCGGCGTATTCACCGAGCGGGACGCACTCTTTCGAGTGTTGGCCGAAGACTGCGATCCGAAAACTACTTTGCTGTCGGACGTGATGACGCCCGATCCACAGACGATCGCCCCGGACAGACCACTGGGGCACGCGCTTCACATGATGTACGAAGGTGGATTTCGAAATGTGCCGGTGGTCGAGAACGGGGAGCCGATTGGATTGGTTTCCGCTCGAGACGCGCTCAACTCCGAGCTAAAAGCATTTGTAACGGAGATGGGGCAGCGTGAGCACATCGCCGAGATCCTCGGCTAGCGCGCAACAAGTAGTTACGCCGGCAGCGGGTGATACCGCTTTGCTTGCCGTCCGATCGCGAGCGGTTTGCCGCTGGCATCGCAGTGATCTGCGGCACCCGCACTCCAGTCGATGACCGCAGCACGACTCGTCGAGCTCGTCTGGCTCATGCTCCCGGCTTACTGCGCGAACATGGCTCCGCCCTTCGTGAAGTACTGGCAGGGCTGGAACCGGCCGATCAGTCGGACGTATCTTGGCGATCACAAGACCATCGTCGGATTCGCTTTGGGAATAGTGGCGGGAATTGTCACGGCATTCCTGCAATCGCTCTTCGAATTCACTTCCCTCTGGAAGCCAGAGGACTGGCTTTCAGTCGGGCTTATGATGGGCGCAGGCGCGATGTGCGGCGACGCCATCAAGAGCTTTTTCAAGCGCCGCATCGGAATCGTGCCTGGTGAGCGCTGGATCCCCGCGGACCAGCTCGATTTCGTCATCGGCGCACTCATTCCGCTCTCGGTTCTTGTTTCTCTCGATTGGACCGACGTCCTGGTCATACTCGGTTTTACCTTCGTGGCCGATATCGTCGTCAACCACGCATCTTTCCATCTCGGCATCCGGGACACACGGTGGTAACACATCCGAATCGTCTCGGAGACGCGCGTTGACATGGTGAGGCGCCGTCGTCATCGGTGCGGCCACCGACATCGTTCCGTCCGGCATTCCCCGTGAGTCGATGCGGTAAGCTGCCCGCTCCTGAAGAATGCGAAGTCATCATGCTTACCGCGAATATCATTCTGGACGCGACGGGTCACATCAAGCTCTGGAACGTACGCGCCCAACTGCTCTTTGGGTATGCTCCCGAAAAGATCCTCAGTCGGCCCTTCGCTGTGCTTCTGGAGCAAGGCGAAGGGCCCGCTGACGCGGTGCTGCAATCTGCGGCGGCCGTGGGCTATGCAGATGTCTCGGCAGACGGGGTGCGCGAAGACGGCAGCCGTTTCCCCGCGCAGGCGCTGATTACATCCCTCGGGGATGGCGCGAGCGGTGACTTCTCACTGGTGGTGCGGAACGCCACAGAACAATCACAGGCACAGCAAAAAGGCCGCGACGACAACGCGCGCCTTGTGAGCATCATCCAGTCGGCCATGGATCCGATGATCACGGTCGACGAGGACCAGCAGATCGTGCTTTTCAACAGTGCGGCCGAGAAGACCTTCCGCTGTGCCGCCGGGGTGGCGCTCGGTAACAGTCTCGAACGCTTTTTGCCGCAGCGTTATCGCGCCGCGCATCAGGGTCACATCGAGCGCTTCGCGGCGACCGGTGTGACGATGCGGCGCATGGGCGAGCAGCGCGTCCTCGTGGGCCTTCGCGCCGACGGTGAGGAGTTCCCGCTAGAAGCGTCGATCTCTCAGGTGAGGATCGAGGGCAGAAAGCTTTTCACGGTGATTCTGCGCGACGTAACCGAGCGGCAGCGCGCCCGCGACGAGCTCGAGCTGTCCCACACGCGTTTGCGGGAGCTGTACGCGGCGATGCACGAGGTACGGGAAGCCGAGCGCACCCGCGTCGCACGCGAGCTGCACGATGAGCTCGCCCAGTGGCTTACAGCGCTGAAAATGGACGCGGCCTGGTTAGCGGCACGCCTGCCGCGCGAGCCGGGCGTCGGCGACCGGATGACACGCATACTTGGTGTGACCGACACGACAGTCGCCTCAGTGAGGCGCATCGCAGCGGACCTGCGTCCCCTCATGCTGGATGATCTCGGGCTCGTGCCGGCGATCGAAGATCTGCTCCACGGGTTCGAGGAGCGCACCGGTCTCATGACCCACCTCAACGTGGCGCATGACGATATCGACGTGCAGGAGCCGCACGCGACCGCGGTTTACCGTATGGTTCAGGAGGCGCTTACGAATGTGGCGCGTCACGCGCAAGCCTCCGAAGTGAGCACGACGCTGCGCTTCGACGGCACCCGGCTCGAAGTGAGCGTGCGCGACAACGGCAAAGGGTTGGCTCCGGAGGCGCCTTCATCGGCAAAATCGTTCGGCTTGCTGGGCATCCGCGAGCGTGCGCAGACGCTCGGCGGCGCGGCGAGAATCCACTCCCCGTCGGGCGGGGGGACGGTGGTCGAGATCAGTCTGCCGATCGGCGACGGGCGACCTGCGGGAATTGCGCGATGATCCGGGTGCTGCTTGCGGACGACCACTTGATGGTGCGAACCGGGCTGAAGGAAATCCTCATGGCGACGGGGGATATGCTGGTTGCAGGTGAAGCGACGAACGGGCATGAAGCGCTGCAGGCGATCCGCGAAGGCGAGTACGACATCGTGGTGCTCGACATGTCGATGCCAGGCCGCAGCGGGATCGAGCTCATCAAGCTCATCAAGGCGGAGCGGCCGAAGCTTCGCATCCTGGTCTTGAGCATGCACAGTGAGAAACAGTACGCGGTGCGCGCCGTGAAGGCAGGTGCTTCGGGTTATCTCACCAAGGAAAGTGCGGCGGACGCGCTGGTGACCGCCATCCGGCGCGTTGCGGCGGGCGGCGCGTCCATCAGT
>JBKJPI010000572.1:0-7492 GCA_046595235.1 Burkholderiales bacterium
GCGTTCAGGTCGTCTGCAGCGTCGTCGCAGCCACTGCAGGCTTGCCTTTTCCCACTCTCTCGAACTCCGAGATCACCTGCGCCCCGAAGAGCAGCGCGGTCGCCCCGATTTCGAGGCTCAGCAACACGACGATGGTGCTGGTGAGCGAGCCGTAGACGAGGCTGACCTGCGACAGGGTCGCGAAATACCAGACGAGTAGATGGCGCGTGAGCTCCCACAGCGCCGCCGCCGTTAATGCGCCTACCAGCGCATGCCGCAGCTTCAGCCGGCCGACAGGCATCACGAGATAGATCGAGGTCAGTACGAAGATCTCGCCCCCGAGCCCGAGGAGGTAAAGCAGCACACCGGACACGCCGCCCAAAGACCATTCACGCCCGAGAAACTGGATGCTTTCCGTGCCGATCGCCTGCAGGCTTCCGGATACCAGGGTAATGATGAGAAGGCCCATCCCGAGAAGCAGGATGTAGCAATACGGCAGCACCGCGGACACGAGGAAATGGCGGTGACGTACGGCGAACCGGTGCAGGAAAATGACCGCCATCGCTTTTTCGAGAATCAGAAAAGCCAGCGAGCTGAAGAAGAGCATCGTTGCGAGCAGCACCCAGCCGACCACCTGGCGTTGCTCGAGAAAAGTGCCGAGCTCGTTCACGACCGCTTTTGACTGCCCCGGCACGAGCCATTCCAGATAGCGCCCCAGCGTCGTGATGAGCTCGGCCTGCTCGACCACGTGCGAGAGGACGATGACGCTCAGGCCCAGCAGCGGCACAACTGAAAGCAGCGTGTAGTAGGCGACGGCGCCCGCGAGCAGAAGACCCTGGTTCGCCTGGAATGACCTCAATGTCTGCAGGATAAAGGCGCGCGGGTGCTTGAGAACGTACGCGCCGGGATGTTCGTTCGGAACCATAGTGCCGAGGACCTTCGTTTTTATGTGCTTAATTGCTCAATGAGCGCGATCATCGCCATGTTAACTTGATCGGCCTTGCATCGGTTCGAGGCGCAGGGCGAGATGCTTTCGGTGTACACGCAACACACGCCACGCAGCTTTTCGAAAATGATGCGCTAATTCGCTCCAGCGCCGTAAAGCAGTGGGTAGAATCAAAATCGACAATGTTGCAGCCATGAGGCACTACAAAGAATGCCGCCGCCCGCGCCGCCCCCGTTAAGGCGTGCCGGCACGCCTTCGGCGAGGCCGCCCTCACCGCCTCGCGGCTCGAAAGTCCTCTACGCCTTCCTGATTGTCCTCGGCATTCTGGTTCTCTCGTTCACTGCATACAGCGAGTTCCAGGCTTCCCGCCTTCAGGCGCGCTATTTCGCCGGCGTCGCCCGCGACATGAAGTTCGTTGTTCAGCCGGGGCCCAGCACATCGATCCGCTTTCCGCAGGCCGGTCCGTACGACCAGCGTCTCGGATACAGCGAGCTCCCCGCGTTCATCAAGCGCCTGCAGGCCAAAGGCTTCGAGATCGAGTCCCAGGCGCGGGTAACCCACCAACTCGCGGACCTGATCCAGGCCGGCTACGCCCCGCCCTATGCAGAGAAATCGCAAGGCGGCCTTCACGTTTCGGATTGCCGCAACGAGGCGATGTTCAACTTCGCCTACCCCGAGCGCATTTACAAGAGCTTCGAGGCCGTGCCGCCCTCGATCGTGCAGTCACTTCTTTTCATCGAGAACAGGGAGCTGCTGGATTCGACTTACCCGACGCGAAACCCGGCGGTCGAATGGACGCGGCTCGGACGCGCCGTCGCGTCGCAGTTCGTGAAGATCGTCGATCGCGATTACGATGCGCCCGGCGGCAGCACGCTCGCCACGCAGATCGAGAAATACCGCCACTCCCCGTCCGGCGTGACCTCGTCGATGATCGACAAGATGCGTCAGATGTATTCGGCCACCTTGCGCGCGTATGCCAACGGGCCCGATACGACGGCCCCGCGCAAGCGAATCGTGCTCGAGTACCTGAATACCGTGCCCCTTGCGGCCGCGATGGACTCCGGTGAAGTTTCCGGCATCGGCGACGGTCTGTGGGCCTACTACGGCGCCGACTTCAATACGGTCAATGCACTCCTGTCGAAGCCCCCGGGGAGCGAGCGAGTGCTCGCCGAGCAGGCAAAAGCGTTCAGGCAGGCATTGAGTCTTCTCGTCGCCCAGCGCCGTCCGACGTGGTTCCTGGGACCGGGGCGCGAGCCTCTTGCAACGCTCACCGACAGTTATCTCCGCCTGCTTGCGGGCGCCGAGGTGATCTCGCCCGAATTAAGAGATGCGGCGCTGGCAGTGAAACTCACCTTCCGCGATGACGGAAGCGGCGGCCCCCGCGCTTATGTGCGCTCGTGGAAAGGCGCTACCGTTACACGGGCGCGCCTGGCTGCGATGCTCGATACGCCGCGGCTGTATGACGTCGACCGGCTCGACGATAAAGTCGGCAGCACGCTGGATGGTGAAATGCAGGACGCCGTTACGGTCATGCTGAAGCGCCTGCAGGACCGGGCCTACGTGAAATCCGTGAACCTCGCGTCCGACCGCCTGCTGGGCACGGCCGACCCGAGCGCAGTGCTCTACACCTTTACGCTTTATGAGCGCGGCAAGGAAGCGAATCACGTCCGCGTGCAGACGGATAACTCGAATCAACCGTTCGATACGAACGAAGGCGCGAAGCTCGAGCTGGGCTCGACTGCGAAGCTGCGCACATTGACCACTTACCTCGAGATCATTTCATCGCTTCACGAAGAATATTCCGGGCAGAACGCAAAAGCGCTCCGCGCCATTCAGGTCGACGCCCGCGACCGGTTGACGCGCTGGGCCATCGACTATCTCATCGGCGCCAGGGACCGGGCGCTTGCACCGATGCTCGATGCCGCCATGGACCGGCGGTATTCGGCGAACCCGGGGGAGACGTTCTTTACCGGCGCCGGCGCGCACACCTTCTCGAACTTCAAGCACGAAGACGACGGCAAGAACCCCTCGGTGCGCGAGGCACTGCGCGAGTCTGTAAATCTCGCGTTCATCCGCATCATGCGCGACGTGGTGTACCACTACATCTATCGTTCGCCCGACAATACCGGACGCATCCTCCAGGACGCGGCGCATCCCGATCGCGGCGCCTATCTGTCGCGCTTCGCGGATCACGAAGGCAAAGTCTTCATCCGCCACTTCCACCGCAAATATCAGGGACTCAAGCGCGACCAGATCCTTGACGAGCTGCTCGATGGCCTCAAGCCCGCCCCGCATCGTTACGCCGTCATTTACCGTTCTGTCGCGCCCGAGCAAGGCGCCCCCGCATTCGCGAAATTCATGCGCGCCCGTTTTCCGGGGTCTACCCTGAGTGATGCAGACCTCGACGCGATGTATGAAAAATACGGCGTCGACAAATTCAACCTGCACGACCGCGGCTACCTCGCCCGCATTCACCCGCTCGAGCTGTGGCTGGTCACCTACCTGCGGCAGCATCCCGAATCCAACCTCGCGCAGGTGGTCGAAGCGAGCCGCGCCGAGCGGCAGACGGTTTACCAGTGGCTCTTCAAGAGCAAGGCGAAGTCCGCGCAAGATTCGCGCATTCGCACGCTGCTCGAGATGGAAGCCTTCACCGAGATCCACAAGCACTGGAAGCGCCTGGGTTATCCCTTCGGTGCGCTCGTGCCCTCTTACGCGACTTCGATCGGAGTCTCCGGCGATCGTCCTGCGGCTCTGGCCGAGCTGATGGGCATCATCGTCAACGGCGGCATGCGGCTTCCGACCTCACGCATCGACGAGCTGCACTTCGCTGCCGGCACGCCGTACGAGACGGTGATGCGGCGGAGCGGCCAGCAGCCGGAGCGGGTAATGAAACCGGAAGTTGCCGCGACGCTCAAGGCAGCGCTGACGGACGTCGTCGAGAACGGCACGGCACGAAGGCTGCGGGGGTCTTTCACGCTCAAAGACAACACCCCGATCACGGTAGGCGGAAAGACCGGAACCGGCGACAACCGAATCGAAACCTTCGGCGCAGGCGGCCAGCTCGTACGCTCGCGTGCGGTGAGCAGGACGGCGACGTTTGTCTTCTTCATCGGCGACCGCTACTTCGGCGTCATCACCGCCTACGTCCCCGGCCAGACCGCGCAGAACTACAACTTCACGAGCGCGTTACCGGTGCAGATTCTGAAGAACCTTGCGCCGGAGCTGAATCCCTACCTCGATCCGCTGAACGCAAAAGGCTGTGGGCCATCGACGACTGCGCGGTATACCGAGAGCACCCCGCCCCCCGTCACCCGCAGCGCCGCTAACTGACTCCGCCACCTCGGCGCGGATCGAGTCCGGAATGACGACATCAGGCGGCCGATAGAAAATCACGCACGTCGTGCTCGTTACGTAAACACCACACGCGCGCGATAACCTGCTTCATCTCCAGCTCGCTCACCGCGTCTGCGTAGAGCCCAAGGCGCAGCGCCTTGTCCTCGAGCTCGCTGCGGGAAAGGCAGTTATCGGGGTCACCCTTCGGTGACTCGATCTTGTTCCCGAGCTCACGCCCGTCGCGCGTTCTGACGGTGACGCGACCCATCCATCGGCGCGGATAGGCGCGGTCGATGTCCGCGTCGATCACCATCTTCACCTTGTCGTGAAACGCGCGCACGTCGCTGTCGCTCAACGAAGCTTCGGTGAAATCAGCGAGCGCGGCGCGGCCTTTCGTCGCGATCTGCGCGAGCACGAAACCCATGGAGAACTTGGACTGGTGGATGGTCTGCGGGTCGGTCACGGGACCCAGCACGTCCAGTGCGCCCTGGTGAACGTGCGCCGTTACCTGCGCAATGTCTTCCGCCTTGAGCGCGTGCTGCTGCATCAGCGCGAGCAGCGCGTCCGCAGCCGGATGCGTATGGCGGCACGACGCGTGAAACTTGAACGACGTCTCTGCAAGCGCCCATCGCGTGCCGAGCCCATCCGTCAGCCAGCGCGGGTCAGCGTCGCTCGACATGCCGGCGGCCATGCCTTGCGCACCTTCGAGTATCTGGCGTGCGCCCGTAAAACCTTCCCGTGCGATATAGGCGGCCATCAGGCCGTCGGCGGCCGCTTTCGCGGTGTGGAGCTGCTTGGAATCCGCGGCGTCCCGCAGGAATTCCCACAATCCCGCGGCCATGGTTCCCGCAGACCCGAGACAGTGCTGCATCGCGCGCGCATCCAGCTTGAGCACGTGCGCGACGCCGGCGGCTGCCGCGAGCTTGCCGGCCGTTCCAGTCGTATGAAAAATCTTGTAGTGCGACCGCCCGAGGAACTCGCCCACGCGAACCCCGCATTCGTATCCGGCCACCGCGGCGGCGATGAGATCCTTGCCGCTGATCCCGGAGTGCTGGCCTGCTGCAAGCACCGCTGGGAAAACAACGGTTCCCGGATGCAGCACCGAGCTGTTGTGCAGATCGTCCTGCTCGACGACGTGCGAAGCGGCGCCATTTACGAGCGCCGCGAAGAAGGGGGAGCTGCGCCGGCGGCTGGTGAGGATTTCGCTCGCGCCTTGCGACGGACCCATCAGCGACGCGAACTGCTCGATGGCGACGACCGGGCGCGCGTTGCGGCCGGCGAGCGCCGACGCAAGCCAGTCGAGGAATAGCTCTTCGGTGCGCGCGACGACTTCCTCGGGAAGCGCATCGTACGTGATCGATGCGAGAAAAGAGGAAAGGGTTTCGGTCGAGCTCGCGCCAGTCTTATGTGGAGGGGATTTGAGAACAGCGGCTTGCATGAGCATTCTCCGCGGGTAAACGTATATTGTAACGGCGCGCCTATGCGCTTTGCGTGCGACCGGAAAGGTCATGGCCGTCTCGTCGCTTCTCTCCGGGCGTGACGCCCCCCCTATGCCGCTGTCGCTGCTACGTATAATCCACCATGGAGGTAGTATGGAAAGCGAACCCCGTATGTCGGTGCCAGCCAAAATAACGTCTAAAGGAATGGTCCTTGCTCGATAAAGGCATCAAGCCCAGCGCCATCGTCCGCTATCTCGATGAGTTCGTAATCGGGCAGGCGGAGGCGAAGAAAGTCCTCGCGGTCGCGGTGTATTCCCACTATCGCAAGATCGAGCACGGGCGCAAGGATGCGATCGACATTGCCAAAAGCAATGTCATGCTCGTCGGACCTTCGGGAACAGGCAAGACGCTCATGTGCGAGACCCTTTCGAAGCTGATCAAGGTGCCTTTCGTAACGGCAGACGCCACCTCCCTCGCCCAGACCCGGTATGTCAACGAGGAAATAGATGCGATCCTTCAGCGCCTCGTCGACAAAGCCGACGGAGACATCGCCAAGGCGCAGAGCGGCATTGTTTTCATCGACGAGATCGACAAGCTGAAGGCGCCCCAGGGCCAGCCGCGCAGCATCTCGGGCGAGAGCGTGCAGCACGCACTTCTCAAAATCATGGAAGGCGCGCCCGTCAAGCTCGAGCAGCGCCAGTACATCGACACGACCAATATTCTTTTCATCTGCGGCGGCGCATTCGTCGGCCTTCAGTCGATCATGTCGAAAAGCCACGGCTACGGATTCATCTCCACGACGGACGACGACAACCAGAACATCCTCGACCGTCTGAACAGCCGCGTGAAACCGACCGATCTTTTCGAATACGGCCTCATTCCTGAATTTACCGGTCGCCTGCCGATCATCGCGAGCTTCCAGGATCTCAGCCGCGCGATGCTGGTGAGGATCATGATCGAGCCGAAGAACTCGATTTACAATCAGTTCCGTGAGATCTTCAGGAACGAAGGGGTCGAGCTCGAGATCGGCAGCAAGGTTTTCGAACAGATCGCCGAGATTGCCTATGAGTACAAGACCGGCGCACGCAGCCTCCGCGGCATCTTCGAAGAGATGATCACGCCGATCCTTTACGCAGTGCCCGACGAGCCCGATGTGCGTCGGGTGGTTGTTAATTCGCTTTTTACAGAACCGTCATTCGAAAGAGAGAACAGCAATGTCTGAAGCTTCCAAGGCCCCCCGCGCGGAGATTGCGCCCACCGGCACCTTGCGCGTCGGCATCAATATGTCGAACTTCCTGCTCACGCGCACCGACGAAGCGACGGGCAAGCCCGCCGGGGTGGCGGTGGATCTGGGCGTCGAGCTCGCGCGGCGCCTCAGCCTGCCGGTAGAAATCATCCCCTACCCCAATCCGGGCGCGCTCGCGGACGCAGCAAAGAACAATGTGTGGGACGTGGGATTTCTGGGCGCCGAGCCGCAGCGCGCGAACGAGATCGATTTCACTGCAGCCTATGTGGAAATCGAAGCGACCTACCTTGTGCGCGGCGATTCGCCCTTGAAGACGATCGAAGACGTCGATCGTGACGGCGTCCAGATCGCGGTTCCGACAAAAAGCGCATACGAGCTCTACCTCACGCGAAGCCTAGCGCACTCAAAGCTCGTACACGAAAAAGGCGCCGACAACGCGTTCAAGCGCTTCGTTGAAGACAAGCTGGACGCACTCGCCGGCCTCAAGCCGCGCCTAGTCACGGACCAGGAGAATCTCGCGGGATCGCGCATCATCGACGGCTGCTTCAC
>JBKJPI010000586.1:0-12519 GCA_046595235.1 Burkholderiales bacterium
CCCTGGAAAAACAGTCACGACAGAGTTCGCGTATTACACCCCGGGCAAGACGCGTAACCCGTGGAACACTGCGCACACGCCCGGCGGCTCGTCGATGGGCTCTGCTGCAGCAGTCGCGTGTGGAATGGTTGCAGGCGCGCTCGGCACGCAGACCAACGGCTCGGTCATAAGGCCTGCTGCCTTCTGCGGAATCGTCGGCTACAAACCGAGTTTCGGGCTCGTGTCGAATGATGGCACGCTCGACCCGTGGCCGACGCTCGATCACACGGGCGTTTTCGCCCGGAATGTGGGCGACACGGCACTCCTCGCGTCGGTAATCGCAAAGCCCGGTGCCATCACATCGAACATCCTCCTGCCCTCGCATGCACCGCGGCTCGTGGTGGTGCGCTCGCCTGTCTGGCATCTCGCGCAACCTGAACAGAGGGCCGCTCTCGATACGGCTGTAAACGCTCTGACGCACGCGGGGGCGGGGATTGGAATACTCGAGCTGCCCGCAGGTTTCGATCATGCGCACCGCGTGCACTATGTGATTCTGGCGTACGAAGGTGCGCGCCACTTCGGCGAACTCCAGCAGCGATACCGCAATCTCATGAGCGCACGCTTCAATGCGCTGCTCGATGAAGGCGCTGCGATTACGCGCGAAGCCTACGAGGAAGCCCTTCGAGCGGCGGCCGCCCTGCGCGAAATCTACGGTCAGATGATCGAGGGATTCGACGGGATTCTTACGCCGCCTGCGGCAGGTGAAGCGCCTGCGACGCTTGAAGAAACCGGCAGCCCTGCCTTCTGTACGATCTGGACGCTGCTCGGCGCTCCCGCCATTACGATTCCGGTGGCCCTGGGCCCGTCCGGACTGCCGCTGGGTCTGCAAATCGTCAGCGCGTTACACGCGGACGACCGGCTGCTGACCACCGCGGCATGGTGTGAAGCGCATCTGCCATTCCGCAATCCGTTCAGCGCGCAGCAGTAATGAACTACTTCGCGCAGCTGTTCGACCTGATGGTCGAAGTGATGCTGCCCGTGACGTTGCTCGTGGCTGCCGGCGGCTTGTGGCCGCGCTTCTTCGGCGATACACACGTGGACCATGCGCGAACGCTGCTCAATCGCCTCGCGATGTACCTCTTCTATCCTTCGATCCTGTACGCCGTTGCGGCGACGACGCCGCTGACGGCAGACCTCCTCTCCGTCCCGCTGCTGGTAGGCATCGGTACTCTCACGTCGGGCCTGCTCCTGTACATTCTGCTCTACCGTACTCCGCTGTGGCCGCATCTCACCGATCCCGCCCGAGCCGGAATCATGCTTGGAGGCATGTTCGGCAATACGTTCAACATCGGTGTTCCGGTGCTCATTTTCTTCTACGGGCGCGAAGCGACGCGTTACGCCGTTTTCAACGACATGCTGATGACGATGCCGCTGGTGTGGAGCCTCGGCGTCTGGATTGCCACACGGCTGGGCTCGCACACGGCCGTGCGATCGCATTCTTCGGTGTGGCGCGTGATGTTCTCCATGCCGCCGATCTGGGCTTTCGTGCTCGGCATCGGCACGCAGCAACTCGGGCTCACGTACAAACCGCTCGTGAACGCGACGTATTTCATTGGACAGGCGACAATCCCCGTCACACTGTTCGTGCTCGGCATGACCATTCCCTGGCGGAATCTCGTGCCACGTACGGAAATCCTGTCCGTCGCCATGGTGAAGCTTCTTGCAACGCCAGTAATCGTCTGGGTTGCCGCGCGGGCGCTTTTTTCACCGATGGGTGAAGCGCAGTATGCATCGGTCGTAGAGGCGGCGACCCCGCCCATGCTCACTGCGCTGCTGCTCGCGGATCGCTTCAAGCTCGATTCGGCGGCAACGGCGCTTCTGCTCGGCTGGGCGACGATTCTCTTCTGGTTTACGTTGCCCGTGATCCTCGCCCTTGGCCTGATACGCTAAAGTCCATAACAGGCTCCAGGCCTCGTCATTGAAAGGCAGCGAATGAAACTCGGATTCATAGGACTCGGCGTGATGGGCCGTCCGATGGCGCAAAACCTCATGAAGCACGGTCACGAGATGGGCGTGTATTCGCGGCGGGCTGAATCATCCGCGCCCCTCGTCGCCGCCGGCGCACGACTTTACGGCTCACCGTGCGAGCTCGCGAGCGAGAGCGAAGTGATTTTCAGCATGGTCACGACTTCAGGCGATGTCGAGCAGATTGCGCTCGGCAGCGATGGCATCATCGCCGGTGCGAAGCGCGGCACGGTACTCGTCGATATGGAGACGATCTCGCCGGCGGTCGCGCGGAGCGTTGCGATCGCATTGGGCGCAAGTGGAATCGACATGCTCGACGCGCCGGTGTCAGGGGGTCCTGCGGGTGCACAGCAGGCGAGCCTGTCGATCATGGTGGGCGGTGAGGCCCGCGTGTTCGAGCGCATACGTCCGCTGTTCGAGTGTCTGGGAAAAACAATTATCCATATGGGCGCGCAGGGTGCTGGGCAAACGACCAAGGCGTGTAACCAGCTCGCGCTCCTCGTAACCGCCCAGGGAACGGCAGAGGCCCTGACGCTCGCACGCCGCAACGGCCTCGATCCCTCCAAGGTCCGTGAGGTGCTGCTCGGCGGCATTGCATCGAGCCGCGTTCTGGAGCTCTTCGGAAAGCGAATGGCCGAACGTGATTTCGAAGCCGGCATCGAAGCGCGGCTGTATCACAAGGACCTGGGCATCGTGCTCGAGCTCGCGCACGGCCTCGGTCAGGGTCTGCCCGCGGCCGCGGTCGTAATGCAGCAGATCAACGCGATGATGGGACGCGGCCACGGCGGGACTGACCTCTCTGCACTCATCAACGTCGTGGAAGGTCTTGGAGGCCCCGTATGAGCTTCACTCAGCCGCAGCCGGTGCGCGCGCGTCTGACACGCTCCGAGCTTGTGGTGCCGGGTGCGACGCCCGCGCTTTTCGAAAAGGCGGCGCGCTCTCGAGCCGATGCGATTTTCCTCGATCTCGAGGATGCGGTTGCGCCAGACGACAAGGTGCGGGCGCGCGCGAACGTAATTGCCGCGCTGAACGACATCGACTGGGGTTCAAAGACGCTCGCCGTGCGTATCAACGGGCTCGACACGCACTATATGTATCGCGACGTCATCGAGGTCATCGAAGCGTGCCCGCGGCTCGACATGCTGGTGATTCCCAAAGTCGGCGTGGCCGCCGATCTCTATGCGCTCGACATGCTCGTTACGCAGATCGAGGACGCGTCGAGGCGCGAAAAACGAACAGGCTTCGAAGCCTTGATCGAGACCGCGCTCGGGCTTGCGAACGTGGAAGCGATTGCGCAAGCGAGCCGGCGTCTCGAAGCCATGTCTTTCGGCGCGGGCGATCTGGCGGCCTCATTGCGAATGCGCACGACCTCGATCGGTGGGCTGCATCCGCAATATGGCGTGTTGACCGACGCTGATGCCGAAGGCGCGCGCGTCTTCCATCAGACGGACCCCTGGCACGCCGCGCAGACTCGAATGCTCGTCGCATGCCGGGCGTATGGTTTACGGCCGATCGACGGCGTTTACGGCGACTTCAAGGATGGGGATGGGTTTCTCGCCGCGTCGCGGCGCGCGGCGGCGACCGGGTTCGACGGCAAATGGGCGATTCACCCCACGCAGATCGCGCCCCTGAACGATGCGTTCAGTCCCGACGGCGAGGAGGTCGAGCGCGCGCGCCGGATCGTGAAGGCGATGGAAGATGCCGCGCGCGAAGGCCGCGCAGCAGTGCAGATCGACGGCCGGCTCGTGGACATCGCGAACATGCGCATGGCCGAGAATCTTCTGCGGAAGGCCGAGGCAATAGAACGTGGCCACGCGTAGTCACGCGCGATGCATCGTGTCACAATTTGTACACTCCCTAAGCCGGCCTTCGAGACCAGAATCCAAAGATGGGTGAGGGACCCCCCGCGTCATCCGTGACCGCGCAGCGCTCCGCAGGCGCAGCGGGCAGCCGCGCCGAGACGATCTTCGCCGAGCAGGTTGGCAATCTTTACCGGATGTCTCCCGCGGCGTACGTTGGGTCGTCGCTTTGTGCAAGCGTCGCGGTCGTTGCATTGTGGCAGGTCGTTCCAGCGCTCGCGATCTTCGCGTGGGGCGTCGTATTCGCGTCAGTCATCGCCGTCCGTTACGCGCTGTATCGTGCGTTCATGAAGCGCAAACCGCCTGCAACGGAAGCGCGGCGCTGGTGCGCGTTGTTTGTAGCCGGCGCGGCAGTGACAGGCTGCCTTTGGGGCGTACTCGGTTCCGCCTTGTACCCGTCGGGCATGATGCAATACGAGTTTCTGGTCATGCTGCTTATCTCCGGCATGGTCGTTGCGGCAGTGCTCGTGCTCGCCCCTGTGCATCGAGCGTTCCTCGCGTTCCTCATACCCGCGGTGCTGCCGGTGATACCGACAGTGTTTTTTCAGGGCACGATGGTCCATTTCTACCTCGGTGTCCTCCTGCTGGTGTTCTTCGTCGTGATGCTCACGGCCGGACCCCTCGTCTCGCAGATAATCCAGGAAGCAATTGAGACGAAGTTCGAGAACGCCGAACTGGTGGCGAGACTGTCGGATACTCACGCAGCGTCGCGCCAGGCGAACCTCCAGTTGAACGAGCAGATCTACGCTCAACGCGTGACGGCCGAGCAGCTTCGGCAGGCCTCGCAGAAGCTCGGTGCGATGATCGAGGCGGCACCGCTGGCTATCATTGCTTTCGATACGAGGGGTCTCATCGAAAGCTGGAACAGCGCAGCCGAGCGCATCTTTGGCTGGACGCCGGAAGAAGTGCGCGGCAAGTCCGCGCCGTTCCACCCGCGTGGAGATGAGGCGGACGACGATGAATTCCGGCGCCAGATCCTGAAGGGCGAGGCTGTGTCCGGCGTCGAAGCGCGCCGTGTCCGCAAGGACGGAAAGTTGATCGACGTCAGCATCTCGGCGGCGCTCGTGCACGACGTGGCGGGGCGTCCGGCCGGTTACCTCACGATGATTGCGGATATCACCGAAAGAAAACGCGCCCAGAAGCAGCAGAACGTTATTGCACAGATCACCATGCAGCTATCGGACGCGCAAAGCGTCGAAGACGCAATCCCGCAGCTCATCGAAACCTTCTGTGAATCGTTTGGTTTTGCATACGGCGCACGCTGGGTGCTCGACAAGCAGAACGCGCTTCTTCGCTTCGCCGAGACCTGGGCTCTGCCGTCCGCTGAAATCGACACCTTCCGCGAGCACTCGCGCGCACGTCTCGAGCGCTCCGGGCAGGCGGAGAGCCTCACGCGGCGCGTGTGGACGAGCGGCGCGCCGGTATGGATCGGCAATCTCGCGCATGATGAGACGCTCGAGCGGCGGCACGCGGCGCTGCAGGCGGGGCTCAAGTCGGCTTTTGCTTTTCCCATAATGGTCGGCGCCGAGTTCTACGGCCTCATGGAATTCTTCGCGCGTGAAGTGCGGCAGCCCGACGATGCGGTGACGCAGGTCGCGCGAACCGTGAGCGCGCATATCGGGCAGTTCATCGCGCGAAAGCAGGCGGAACGCAATCTCCAGTTCGTCGCGAGCCATGATGCGCTGACGGGCCTTTTCAATCGCTCGATGTTCGGGCAGCGGCTGCAGCAGGCTCTCGCGCAGGCGCATCGGCACGAGCGCAGGCTCGCCGTGCTTTTCGTCGACCTGGACGGCTTCAAGCTCATTAACGACACACTCGGACACGATGCCGGAGACGTACTCCTTGCCGACCTTGCAGTTCGCCTGCGTGAATGCATGCGCGAGGACGACACGCTGGGGCGCCTTGGCGGCGACGAGTTCGTGGTGCTGATCGAAGGCTACCGGGAAGACACGCAGCTCCTCGAGGTCGCGCGCAAGGTGCTGGAAACGGCCGCTCAACCGTTCCTCCTCGGCGATGGCACGTACAACGTCACCGCCAGCATCGGCATCGCGGCCTACCCTCAGGATGGGCAGGAGGCCGGCGATCTTCTGAAGAACGCCGACATCGCGATGTACCGCGCCAAAGAGCAGGGCAAGAACAACTTCCAGTTCTATTCGCCTGAGATGAATACGCATCTCGTCGAGCGCTACAGTCTCGAGACCGCATTGAGGAAGGCGCTCGACCGGGGCGAGCTGACGCTGTTCTATCAACCGCGCATCAGCGTACGCGACCAGCGCGTGACGGGCGTCGAGGGGCTGGTGCGCTGGTTCCACCCGAGTCAGGGCATGCTGAGCCCGGCTGCGTTCGTGCCGATCGCAGAAGATGCAGGACTCTTTGCCGCCATCGGCGACTGGGTGCTGCATGCGGCATGCGGGCAACTGAAAACCTGGCAGCAGCAGGGCGCTTCGAACCTTCGCATCGCAGTCAATCTTTCGATGCGGCAGTTCGGGCAGGACAATCTTATCGAGCGTCTACGCGAAGCGGTGCACACTTCCGGGATAGACGCGAAGCAGCTCGAGATCGAAGTCACTGAAAGCGTTCTCATGAGGCACTCGGATCGCGCGGTGCGGCTGCTCGAGCAGGTCAAGGAGCTCGGAGCGCACGTCGTCATCGACGATTTCGGCACCGGCTACTCTTCACTGGGGTGCCTCAATCGCTTTCCCATCGACGCCGTGAAGATCGATCGGTCGCTCATCGCACAGCTCCCGGGCGGCGCTGACGGAGCGGCTCTCACGCGCGCGGTCATTGCAATGGCGCACAGTCTCAGTCTGCAAGTGATTGCCGAAGGCGTAGAGACGCGCGCGCAATGGGACTTTCTGGCGGAGCACGGCTGTGACGCGATGCAGGGCAACTACTATTGCGCGCCGGCGCCGGAAGAGACGGTTACGGCGATGTTGCTGCAACAACCGCACGGCGCGGTGCGCGTTGGCAACGTCGAGCAGTTGAGGCCGTGGCGCGCGCGGCCGGGCGATGGCGGCAGCGACGGGTGAAGGGCGGCGCTCGCCTTCGCTCAGGCCTCGCCGCCCCACGAACAGAAGGACAACGTCCGAAAGTTAAAATCTACTTTCGGCCGGTAAAGCAAGTTAGCACTTAAGGCTCGGGGTGTCTCGTCGCTCACGCATCTTTGTTACACTGGCACGCGAACGCTTTCGGAGATTCATGATGGAAAGCTTGAGGCAACTTCTAACTGCAAAAGGCAGTCAGGTCTATTCGATTCGGCCTGATGCGAAAGTGATTGAAGCGCTGCAGTTGATGGCGTCCAAAGACATCGGTGCGTTGATAGTTCTGGAAGACGATAAGCTCGTCGGCATCCTGTCCGAGCGCGATTACGCTCGCAAGGTGATTCTGCACGGCAAGTCCTCGCAGGACGTGTCGGTCCGCGACATTATGACGGCCAATGTAATTACAGTGGATCCGTCGGCGACCGTTCAGGAATGCATGGGTCTCGTCACGCGCAAGCGCATCCGGCACTTACCCGTTTGCGAGCGCGGGGTCGTGATCGGGCTGGTTTCGATCGGTGACCTCGTGAAGGAAGTCATCGCGGAGCAGGAGCAGACGATCAAGCAGCTCGAGTCGTATATACACAGTTGAAATGACCTTCGGCGCAATCATCATTGGCGACGAGATCCTGTCGGGCAAAAGGCAGGACAAGCACATGGCTAAAGTCGTCGAGACGCTCGGCGCCCGAGGCCTCGAGCTCGCGTGGGGCAGTTATCTCGGCGATGTTCCGCAGCTGATCACGCGAACCCTCGAAAGGACGTTCGCCTCGGGTGACGTGGTTTTCAGCTTCGGCGGCATCGGCGCCACACCGGACGATCACACCCGCCAGTGCGCCGCGGCCGCGGCCAGGGCGAGCCTTGCACTGCACCCCGACGCAGAAGCGGAAATTCGCGCGCGCTTCGGTTCGGAGATCACACCGAAGCGCCTCATCATGGGGGAGTTTCCGGTGGGTTCGGAAATCATTCCCAATCCATTCAACCGCATTCCCGGGTTCAGCCTCAACAATCATTATTTTCTGCCCGGTTTCCCCGAGATGGCGTGGCCCATGATGATCTGGGTGCTCGAGACGCACTTCCGGCAGCTTTTCGATGTTGGCCGGCTCGGCGAACGCTCGATCATCGTCCGCGGCGCCGGTGAAAGCCAGCTGATCGATCTCATGACCCAGTGCGGGGCGAAATATCCACGCCTCAAGGTCTTCAGCCTTCCGCGCATGCAGCCGGACCGGTTCGTCGAGCTCGGCGTGCGCGGAGACGCGGGTGACGTGCCGACTGCGATCGTGGACTTGCAACAAGGCGTGAGCGGCCTCGGTTTTCAGTGGTCCGATGCCCCCGCAGCGTAGGGGCGGCGCTCGCCTTCGCTCGGGCCTCGCCACCACAGGAACAGAAGGAAACCAAGGTTTCCCTCCGTAACGCAGTGACTCACTGCGTTTTGCACCGGTTCACGATACGGAAGGAAACCCAGGTTTCCCTCCGTAACCTCCTTTCCTTCGCTTCCAGTGTCGGAACAGAGTCCGATAACTGCTGGACAAGGGCGAAAAAAAACCCCGGCGGGCCGGGGTTTTTGAGAAGCCTGGGAAGCTTTAGGCTGCTTTCTTGGCTTTCTTGGCGGCTTCGATGGTCTGGTTTGCGACGACTTCGATGTTGTTCTGGGTCGCGTCACCAAACTGCTTCGCGACTTTGGTGAGGTTATCGAACCCGGAATTCACTGCGGCCAGCGTTTGCTTCATGGCAGCGATACCGACTTCAGAACCGGCAGGGGCAGTCTTGACGATCTGGTCGAGCGCCGAAACCACTTGCCTGTTGAACTCGCCGACCTGTTCTTCGACGAGCTTGCCGAGATCAGCCTGCGTGCCGCTGGCGACGTCGTAGACTTCCTTGGCGTATGCGGTGGCTTTTTCGAACGACGGCTGAACCATCGTATCTTTGAGGGAAGCGAGTTGGTCGAAATCGCGGATCGATGTCAGGACGCGGGCGCTGTGAATGCCGTCGTTGATGGCGGCTTTGGCCGTCCTCATCTGCAGGTCCATCATGCGTTCGGCGCCTTCGAGGGCGACGCCGGCAAAGCGAAGGACGGTTTCCATGTTCGCTTTGTTGAATGCAATCAGTTGTTCCGGGGTTTGATACATGGTCTCTCCTCAATGCTTGGTAGGTGGGGTCAGGGGTAAATGCTGCGATGCACAAAACGGATTATACGGGCTGATTTGGCGAGGTCAAGCCCTTTGAAGCATTTTTTTATTGCACCGCACGAAACGCCGTCTTGCATCTGCTGCAACCCTCTGGGCGACCAGCTGATTTCCGTTCCAGGTCAGCGGCCTGGGATCAAAGTGCCCACGCTGCTATCCGGGCAGGACCGGCGAATACCATGACGGACGAAACCGGGGGTACGCCGGAGTTCGACCTTACGCACGACGCCGCGGGTGGCCTCCGGATCGTATTGCGCGGCGCCTGGAACCTGCGCTCGCTGGAGCCCGTCCTCCCGCAGATACAGGCGCGCCTTGCAGCGCAGCGGCCGGATGCCGCCTGGGATCTTTCGCGGGTGAGTACCCTGGACCACGCGGGTGCGTTGCTGCTCTGGCGTGCATGGGGCCGGCGCATGGCGCAAAGCGTCAAATTGACGCCCGCGCAGGCGCCGCTTTTTCAGCATCTGACGATCCCTGATGTGACGCCAGGCTCGCGGCGGCGGCGTCACTGGATTCGTCCGTTGCTGGGTCTGGGTGCCGGTGCGTTGAGCTCTTTCCATCATCTGACGGCCATGGTCATCCTGCTCGGCCGCGTGACACTGGACGTGCTGCACCTCACGCGTCACCCTCGCCTCATCCCGTGGAAAGAGATCTCCGCCAATCTCTACCGCACGGGCGCGCAGGCCCTGGGTATTACCGCGGTCGTGGGTTTCCTTGTCGGCGTCGTGCTCTCTTACCTCTCATCCCAGCAGCTGCGAAGCTTCGGGGCCGACATCTTCATCGTCAACCTGCTCGGTATCGCGATCATCCGGGAGCTCGGCCCGGTGCTCGCAGCGATTCTGGTGGCGGGACGCTCAGGCTCCGCAATGACGGCGCAGATCGGCGTCATGCGAGTGACGGAAGAGCTCGACGCCCTCGCCGTGATGGGGATACCCCACACGCTCCGGCTCGTGTTGCCGAAGGTGGTGGCACTTGCGATCGCGATGCCGCTTCTCATCCTGTGGACGAATGTCGTCGCCATAGCGGGTGGGATGCTCTCGGCCCAGGTGCAGCTCGGAATCGATTACCGACACTTCATTGCGAGCCTGCCCGAGGCCGTACCGATCGCAAATCTGTGGCTGGGGCTTGGCAAAGGCGTGGTATTCGGCATACTCATCGCCCTGGTCGCCTGCCACTTCGGGCTTCGCATCAAACCGAACACCGAAAGCCTCGGGACCGGGACGACGAATTCCGTCGTTACAGCTATTACGGTTGTTATCGTGGTCGATGCGATTTTTGCGATCATTTTTTCGAACATCGGAATCTACAGTTGAGCGACGCGATCATCGAAGTGCGAAACCTGTGGTCCCAGTTCGGGCGTCAAGTCGTGCATCGAGACCTGAATTTCACCGTGTATCGCGGCGAAATCATCTCGCTGGTCGGCGGCAGCGGCAGTGGGAAGACAGTGCTCATGCGGCAGATTCTTGGCCTTGAGAAACCTGCGCGCGGCGAGGTCCGTGTCTTCGGCCGGACGCTCGGGGCCGGCGATCGTGAGGAAATGCGGGAGCTGCGGGAGCGCTGGGGCGTTCTCTTCCAGGAAGGCGCGCTCTTCTCCGCGCTCAGCGTTTACGACAACGTGGCGCTTCCGCTGCGAGAGTTGAAGACGATAGACGAAAGCATGATCCGCGACCTCGTGCTGATGAAGCTCTCGATGGTTTCGATCGAGGCGAGGCACGCCGACAAGATGCCCTCCGAGCTTTCGGGCGGCATGGTGAAGCGCGTCGCACTCGCACGCGCGCTGTCGCTCGAGCCGGAGCTCCTCTTCCTGGACGAGCCCACTGCGGGGCTCGATCCCGACCGCAGCGAAAGCTTCGTTCAGCTCCTGCAGGCCCTTCACCGCGAGCTTAATCTGACGGTGGTCATGATCACTCACGATCTCGAGACACTCGTGGCACTCTCGGATCGTCTTGCCGTGCTGGCCGATCAGAAACTGGTGGCCGTGGGCAGCGTGCGTGAAGTCGCCGCGTTCGATCACCCCTTCGTCCGCAACTTTTTCCAGGGCGAGCGCGGCCGCCGTGCGCTCGAGCTGTGGAAAGATCGCAATGAGTCGGCAACCGCCACCCCGGAAGAGCCGGTTTTGTTCGAGAACGCATAACAATGGAAAACAAGGCGCACGCGCTTGCCGCGGGTCTCTTCATGGTGCTGCTGGTCCTCGGTGTCGCAATTGCCGCCATGTGGTTCAGTGGGGATACGTATGAAAAAGCCTATTACGTCGTCGAATCGAAATACGCGGTGTCGGGTCTCAGCGAACAGGCTGCGGTGCGCTACCGCGGCGTCAACGTCGGTAAAGTGACGCGAATCGATTTCGATCCCGCTAATCCGCGCGTGATCCTCATCGACATCGCCATTCAGAGCGGCATGCGCCTCACGCAAAGCACGTTCGCCGAGCTGCGGTACCAGGGCGTCACGGGTCTTTCCTACGTCATGCTCGACGATCCGCGCACGAGCACTCAGCAGCTGCCGCAGACCGGCGAGGCGGGCGCGACGCGCATTCCAGTTCGCGAGTCGGTGTTCTCGAGCCTTGCGGAGGTGGCGCCGCTCGTGCTCGCCGACGCGCGTGAGGTGATGAAACGAATGAACGCCCTCATGAGTGACGACAACCAGGTGCAGATCGGAAACGCGCTCAAAAATGTAGAAATCGCCACGCGGCAGATCACTGCGCTCGCCCAGGCGATGGAGCCGGCTGCACGCGGCTCCGAAGCGCTCGTTGCCGATGCGCGCAAGACAATTCAGCATGCCGATAAACTGCTCGCCGAGATTGCGGGCACAAACCGCGATCTCGCCAAACGTCTGGAAGCCATCGACCGCGTGTCTGCCAGCACCCAGAACGCCGGCAATGCAGTCAGCGCGCTCGCCGATGCGGTAGCGTCGGAAACGCTGCCGCGAATCAACGCGATGGCGGACGAGCTTGCGCGCACTTCCCGCAGTCTCGATCGACTCACCACTGAGCTGAAAGAGCAGCCACAGAGCCTCGTCTTCGGACGCAAGCCCGGGGCGCCGGGCCCGGGTGAGAGCGGATTCGACGCTCGCGCCAAAGGGAAAAAATGAGCGGCAATTGCTGGTTTCCTTTAACGCGCGCGGCGCTTCTGGTCGCGCTCCCGCTGATCGCGGCCGCATGTGCCTTCGAAACGCCGACCTCAGCCGTTCCGAAAAGCTACGACTTCGGCCCTCTGCCCGCGTATACGCGCTCGAACCCGGCAATCACAGGCACGGTCCTTGTCGCGTCCGTGCGTGCACCGGCGTGGCTGGAAGACGACGCAATTCAATACCGGCTCCTGTATGAAGATCCGGCACGCACCCAGTCTTACGCAACCAGCCGATGGTCCGCGGATCCCGCGGCGTTGATAACCGACCGCGTGCGCAGCCGTGTTGCCGCTGTTTCGCAGGGTGTGGTGTCGC
>JBKJPI010000650.1:0-8349 GCA_046595235.1 Burkholderiales bacterium
CGGGCAATGGCGGTCACTCATTGCCTTTCCGACAGTGACACTCAACGGCGCCAGGGTGAGAGACAGCAACAGAAAAAACGCGATGCGGCGCGCGGGCCTGAGCGTGGGCAGGAGAAAGGTAAACACGAACGACGCGGCTACGATGCCGCCAATCGTCAAAACTGCGTATTTCGCCCAGTGATGCATCACGACGTCGAGCAGGAAGGTCGAACGGAGGGGAAACGACCCTGATTCTGCGTCGAAGACAAGCCGCGTAATGGCTCTATCGATATCCATGCTTTCGGCGATGCCGAGCATGGCGACCGCGATCGCGAGGGGGATCAGGAGCCAGCGGAGTGGAAAGAACGTCCTGGGAACCGTGGCCCTTTCAGCGAACGCCATACTGCCCGCGTGCGTAGAGGAGGTACGCGAGCTGGAATAAACTGGCTGCGTCCCGGGTGCCCGCCGTGTGAGGCGGTTGAGTCGCCGCCAGCGGTTCCCCCGCGCGAGCCGACACCGATGCAGACGTCTTGCGAAAACCGAGCTGATGCAGCGTCTGACCGTCGAGGAGCGCGACCGTGCGGTTGTGATTAAGCGGGATCGCGTGCTCGGTCTGCTTCAGGGCCAGGACGTCACGCCCGAAGAACGCGCTCTCGTACGAGAGTCCGAGAAGGCCGAGTACCGTGGGGGCTACATCAAGCTGACTCGTAACGGCTTCCACGCGGCGAGGCGTGAAATGCCTGGGGGAATATACGAGGAACGGTATCTCGTACGTATGCAGCGGGAACTCCTGCTTTCCATACACGCGCGCGCCGTGGTCGGCAACGATCACGACGGCGGTATTGTCGAAATACGGTTTCGTCTTGAGATCCGCGATGAAGCGGCCGATCGCGTGATCGGCATAGCGCACCCCTGCGTCGCGACCACCCCCCGTCGGCTTTACGCCCTCGATGCCTTCAGGGAAGGTGAACGGCTTGTGGTTGGACGTCGTCATGACCACCGAAAAGATCCGCTCACCCTTCGCATGCTGCTGGTCGAAAACCTTGAAGGCGTGATGAAAAAGGTCCTCGTCACTCACGCCCCAGATGTTGCTGAAGCGTGGCTTGTCCATGTCCGTACGGTCGATCACACGGTAGCCGTTCGTCCCAAAGAACTGGTTCATGCTGTCGAACGTGCCGAAGCCGCCGTAGACGAACGTCGGCGCGTACCCGGCGTCACGCATGACCGTAGACCAGTTGAACATCCCCTCGTTGCGCGGCCGCTTGACGATCGATTCCGCGGGCACCGGCGGGAATGATGCGGTCACCGCCTCCATGCCCCGCACGGTGCGTGTGCCTGTCGCATACGTCTGCGCGAACATGATGCTCTCGCTTGCAATGCGATCAAGGTTTGGCGTCAGCCCGCGCGTGTCGCCATAGGCGCCGACGAACTCGGCGCCCAGTGATTCGGCGAGAATGACAACAACATTGAGCAGCTTCGCCGGCGCCGGATAAACTATTTTCCTTGCCAGCGGATTGGCAGCGCCCAGTATGAAGGTCACGTTCTCCTGCTCGACCATGCGGCGTACACGCGCCGACGCTTCGGCCTCGGGCACCGTCATGTAGAAGTCCGTGTATTCAAGACGGCTGTTGACGGCCGCATTGACGAATGAGTAGATGCCGTTTGCACCCAGTTCGTCGGCCACCCGGTTGCGATGGGTGCGGCCCGTGTCCAGGTTGACGGAGAGCGTTAATACAATACCCAGTGCAAGCAATGCCGCGGCTTGTATCCGGAATATGCCGCGACGGTCCGGGACGCTCTCAAATTGCCTGATGCGCGCACGCGCCCAGACCACACCGACGAGCGTTATCGCTGCGGCTAACGCGAGCGCGCGTCCTACTGGATAAGACTGCCAGATGTTGACGAAGACTTCATGCGGATAAATGAGATATTCGACCGCTACGAAGTTGAAACGGGCATTGAATTCGTCGAAGAAAAAGTACTCGACCATACCCAGATATGCCATGCCGAAAAGCACGGTCGCAAGGCCGCAATACAGGATCGACCGGAATGTGCGCGAAGCCAGGACTCGGGGCGGCACGATCACGAGGACCAGTATGAGCGGGGCGATCAGGTAGAGGCTGGTGATCGCGTCGTACGCAAAGCCGGTCAGAAGAACTCTCCCAACCTCGCCTGCGCTCAACTGATCCGAACGATAGGCGCTCAGCATGAGCGCGAGCCGTGTCAGCAGCGATATCGTGCAATACCCCGCCGCCACGAGCGCGCAGAGACCTGCTCTCAGAGCGAGGGCCGGCGCCCGTAGGGTGAGCGGAATGGGCGGCAGTGCGAAGGAATGCTGTGGCATCGTTTTCGTTGCTCGGTGAGGGACCGGCAAACGATACCGACGTGTTTGTTATGCTTTCCTCAAGAATTTGTGAGTAATCTGTGAAAGCACCCTGATGGCAGGCACCCGCGTCAGGAAAAGACGATGCTGAACGCACTGCCGGCCCCGGGCTCGCTCTGCACTTCGATCTTCCAGCCACGGTCGTCGCAGATGCGCCGCACGATCGCAAGACCGAGTCCGAGGCCCTGCGGCTTATCATCGGCGCGGTAGTAACGCTCGAACACCTGTTGGCGATGCTCAGCTGCGATGCCGGGGCCAGAATCCGAGATCGTCAGCCGCTTTGCATCGTACGTCGCGCGGACAAATCCGGATTGCGTATAGCGCACTGCATTCTTGATGAGGTTCGCGAGCACGAGTTGAAGCGCCTTTCTATCGACCTCGAGTCGCGTCTCGTCCGGCACCTGCAACTGGAAGTCGAGCCCTTTACGCGTCATTTCGTCGAGATAAGGGGCGGCCGCATCATCGACGCAGCGGCTCAACTGCACCGTCTCCGGCGCGTCGGGATCGCCTCGCCTCGCAAGCAGCAGCAGTGACTCGATGCGCTCCGTCATCGACTTCGCGGCGTCGTCGATCTGCTCGACGCGCGTTCGCGCCCTGCCGCTCACCTCGTCCCCGCCTATCAGCAGCTCGCAGCTCGTGCGAATCGCGGTGATCGGGGTGCGGAGCTCGTGGCTCACGTTGGCCGTAAATTCCTGTTCCCTGCGCATCATCGCGATCAGCTGCGTGTGATACTGATCGAGAGCGCGCGCCAGGGCTGCAACTTCGGCGTCGTGATCTGCGCGCTCGAGCGGTGGAGACGGTTCATCGAGCGCAAGTACTGCGACGCGTGAAGCGAGATCGTCGAGCTGGCGCGTCAACACACCCGCGAGCGCATAGCCCAGGCCCGTGGCCACGAGGGCGGCGCTTAAGAGCGAAAGCAGCAGCAGTTGCCTGAAGCGCGCCTCGCGAACTTCGTGCGGGCCTTCGTCGTAAACCACCACATAACGCTTGCCGTCGCTGTCCCGGATGGCGACACGCTTTTCATTAGCCCCAACGCCAACTTCATGGAGGCCGGGGCCGAGCACGCGGATTTCCGGCGGCAGGTGTTGATACTCGTGCGGCGCCGAAATCACGTAGTACTGCAGATTCGGTCCGCTCTGAGGAAGATTCACGCCGGATGCGCGCGAACGCTCCACGAGCGACTCGAGCTCCTCGGTAACGAGCTGCCCAACCAGTGCCTGTTCCATGTCCTCGGACGCCATGTACAGGGCGAACCCCAGAGCACCGACGATTGTCAGGCAAACCGTAGCGAGCACGCCCGCGATCCGCAGGCGCAGATTAAGCTTGGGCATTCGAATCGGCTACCAGCCGGTAGCCGAGGCCGTGCACGGTCTCGACGGGATCGTAACCACCGGCTTCTGCGAGAGCGCGGCGCAGAATATGCATGTGGCTGCGCAGCGTGTCGCTGGTTTCGAGTGTGTCGCCCCATACAGCGCTTTCGAGCTCAGCCCGGCTGAAGACACGGCCCGGCTCCGCCATCAGTACCTCTAGCAGCCGAATGCATTTCGGCGTGAGCTTCACCTGCGCCTTGACGAAGCGTATCTCGAGAGTGCGGGGGTCGAGCGAAAGATCACCGGCTACCAGCGCTTTCATGGTCACGCGGCGGCTCGCTCGCTTATGCAGTGCAAGGAGCCGCGCTTCGACCTCCTTGAGGGCGAACGGCTTGACGAGGTAATCGTCGGCGCCAGAGTCGAAACCTTCCAGCTTATCCTTCAACGTGTCGCGCGCCGTCAGCATGAGAACGGGCGTGTCGATATGCGCCTCGGATCTCAGCTTCTCGCAGATCCTGATACCGTCGATACCCGGCAGCCCGATATCGAGAACGATCGCGTCGAATCGATCCCGCACTGCGAGATGCAACCCCGTAAGTCCGTCCCCCGCAGCGTCCACTGCATGTCCACGTGCCGACAGAAAGTCGTAGATGTTGGCGCAAATGGTGGCATCGTCTTCGATGATCAGGACTCGCATTCGCCGCACTTTACCTGATCGCCTGTCCATGCGGCGCGGTGCTGACGCCGCGGCGCAGTCTTCACAAATAAATCACATCACATTCGGTATAACCGCGACATCAGCGGTTTGATCGATCCACGTTTTGATTACATTCCACGCGAAGAGGCGGCCCATGACGATGCTGAAAGACTTTGGTTTGGATGCGGGACTCTCGAAAAGAGTGCGCGCGCTCGCTGCCGCAGCGAGCGTATTGGCTTTGATCGTGTCTTCAGGATGCGCGGAGACCATGAACCGCGAGGACTTTGCCTCGGGCCTCAAGAACAAGACCGAGGAACAGGTTCTCAAGTACGCCGGAAAGCCCGCGGCGGTCAATGCGGAACGCCCTGACCACCCCACCTGGATTTACAAGGACAGGACCTTCGACGTCGCCACCCGCAAGTCGGATCCCAAAACCAGCGTGGTGTTCAGCCCCGCCGACGACGGGAAGCTGCACGTCGTTGAAGTCGTCTTCCAGTAGCCGCGCGATACGAACGAACGTCCGTAAATAACCAAAGGAATCCGAATGGCTAAAGCCGCTGCAATCGCAGAGTTGAAGTACGCCCAGATGTCGTTTGTGCAAAAGATCGTGTGGTGGGCCAAGTTCCTGATCGCTGTCGCCACGTTCGGCTTTGCATTCCCTCACATCATGGAGGCGCGGCTTCGCGGCGAGACGTACTTGGGCGTCCCGCGGAATGCCGACGCGCTGGGCGACAAGATATAGGGTATTCGCCGCGCCCGGCCCCGCGCGGGGCCATGACTCGCCAGAAAGCCGTCGATGACCCCGCCTGACAGCGGCACCGACACTTTCACCTCGACCATCCATTCCTGACTGACAACGGAACGTCACCCCGGCCTCTGGCAGCCGGGCGTATTGCTTGCTAAGCTCGTGGCACGTACAGAATACGTCGGGCTCGCGCTGGCCTCAGCAATCGTCCCCGACGAACAATTGGGAGATCTCAGATGAAAAAACAATGGTTGGCCGGTCCGGCAGTGCTCCTCGTCCTCACAGCCGGTTGTGCGGCGCAGCGCACGCCCTCGTCAGAACCCATGGCAGCCGATTCCGCGTCGAGCTCGAGCGCAGGCTCGGGCCCGTCGTCTCGAGGGGGCGTCCATGTGGGCCATCCGTGGACGGCAGGACTGACCGCGAAGGGCTCCGGGCCGGTGCATGTCGGCCATCCCTGGAGCGCTCGATGGAACATGCCTGCCCCGCCAGCTGCTTCATTTACTCAGACGTCGACGTCGACTTCGGCACCCGCCCCGGCTTCAAGTCCCGCTCCCGCCGCGGTTGCGGCGCCGGCGCCAGTCATGACACCCGCTCCGGCACCGACGCCCTCGCGGCGTCCCCCGCGCGCGTCCAGAGGCTGATAGGAAGAGGCTCCGCGGGGTACGGTTGCCCCGCGGGACCTCGTCCACGACTCGACGCGCAACAGCGCCGGCATCCTGCGGCCAGGCCGTAAGGCTCGCAACGACGCCTGATGACGTTCCGGGCCCGACCCGTCCGCTCGTTCGAGTCCATCCGGTAACGGGAAAGCGCGCGCACTACCTGGGACGGGCGGGTCGTTTATCGTACGACCATTCGGCGGCCCCGTCACTGCGCCATGGGCGTAGCGCGATACGCGATATAGCAGCGCGTTTGCCGCGGCCTTATGATCGCCAGCAGCGCACTCACCACGCGTGTAACCCGCAACGTAAGCCTTATCTACCTCAGCAGCGCCGAAGCGCGGAAATTCTGCGATAAGAATACGAGGACGTGAAAGGCCTTAGCGCGGCGCTGGGCCTCACCCAGTAGACTGGAACGACACACGGAACATGCAGAACAGCGAGAAGAGTGACTCCCGGCGACTCATCCTTTCGATCGATGAGGTCGATGCAGGGCTCGGCGCGGCCGGATACATAGCCAGCCGCCAGATCTCCACAGCCATTTACATCGCGCATCATCTGCAGAAGCCGATACTGGTGGAAGGCCCGGCCGGCGTCGGCAAGACCGAGCTCGCCAAGTCGGTCGCGTCGTGGCTCTCACTGCCGCTGATCCGGCTGCAGTGCTATGAGGGACTGGACGAGTCCAAGGCACTCTACGAATGGAAATACGGAAAGCAGCTCCTGTATACGCAGATCCTGCGTGAGAAAGTCGGGACGCTTATCGACGACGCCGACGACCTCGGCACGGCGCTCGGAAAGCTGCACGCGTTTGGGGATATCTTCTTTTCCAAGAGCTTTCTCGAGCCGAGGCCGCTGCTGCGCGCGTTGGAGCACCCGCGCGGCGCTGTGCTTTTGATCGACGAGATCGATAAATCGGATCCGGAGTTCGAGGCCTTTCTGCTGGAGCTCCTCTCCGACTATCAGGTGACCATACCCGAGATCGGCACCGTGACCGCTGTCGTCCCGCCGATCGTTTTCCTCACTTCAAACTCAACGCGCGATCTCGGCGATGCGCTCAAACGCCGATGCCTGCATCTGCACATCGGATTCCCGGACGAGAAGCTCGAGGCGCGGATCATTGCTTCGCGGGTACCCGGCATCGATGCGCGGCTGCTGGCGCAGCTCGTCGCCTTCGTTCAGCAGCTTCGCGGGCTCGATCTGAAAAAGGCACCTTCAGTCAGCGAATCCATTGACTGGGCCCGGGTGATGGTGCTCTTGCACACGGCCGTGCTGGCGGAGGACCTGGTACGTGAAACTCTCAACGTGCTGCTCAAGTTCGAGTCGGACATCGAAGCCGCCGGAAGACACGTCGTCGATCTCACCCGGAAAGCGCAGCAGGCCGTCGCCGTGAACGGCTGATGGCGGCGCCCGAAGCGGCTCAGCCTGCGACGCCCCGGGCAGCACCCAGCGAACCGCTGCGTCGCTTCCTGCAAGTGGCGCGCGGGGCGGGGCTGCGTGTTTCGGCAGCCGAGGGCATCGATGCCGCGCGCGCTGTCGACCTCGTCGGCTTTTGCGACCGCACCCTTCTCAAAGACACGCTCGGCCTTGTTCTCGCCAAGACCGCGGACGAAAAGGTACTGTATGACGAAACGTTCGAGCTCTACTTTCAGCGGCAGGAATTCTCCGGCGAGCAGGCCTCCGCGCTGACGCACAACGCCAACCCGGGGGACCTGCCCCCGGGGATGGCTGGTGCCTGGCGGACGCCGGGCGAGCCGTCGCTGTCCGACCTGCTGGAAAGCGAGGATGGCGCCGCCCTGGCAGTCGCCATGGAAATCGCGGCACACGAAGCCGGCGTCGAAAAGATCCGCTACCTGACCCAGAAGAATCGCTATGTGTTCGATATCCTGAATCGCATGGGCCTGCGCAATGTGCAGCAGGAGATGGAAGCGCTGCGCTCGGCCGGCACGCCGGATGCCGCCGCCCGGGCCCGAGCCCTCGAAGGACACGTCGAGCGGCTGTGGGACTCGGCACGGGATTTTGTGGAGCGAAGCCTCCTCCTCTTCGCGCGAGGCGAAACCGAACAGCTCCGCGAGAGGATTCTCAAGTCCGCGCGCCTCGCTAATCTCGATCGACATCACCTCGAGCGCATGCGCGTGCTGGTGCGCAGAATGGCAAAGCGGCTCGCCACGCGGTACGCGCGAACACGGCGACGCCGCCAGCGCGGTCAGCTGGACATACGGCGCACGCTTCGACGCAACATGGGCTGGGGTGGCATCCCCTTCCTCCTCGCGTGGAAACAGAAGCGCATCGAAAAAGCGCGGGTGATGGTCCTGTGCGATGTTTCGGGCTCGGTCGCATCGGTGTCGAAGTTCCTGCTCATGTTTCTCTATGCCTTGACCGAAGCGCTTTCAGATATCCGCTCGTTTGCGTACTCCGGCTCGCTGATCGAAGTGAGCGATATCCTCGAGGACCAGCCGTTCGACGAGGCGATCGCCCGAATCATGACGGCGATGGGATTCGGATCCTCGAACTACGGCAACGTGCTCGTCGACTTTCAACAGGGCTGGATGCAGGACGTCACGAACAAGACGACCGTCATC
>JBKJPI010000042.1:0-4520 GCA_046595235.1 Burkholderiales bacterium
CAGCGCGCTGCGTCCACCGGCATGAACCCGGCAGGAGGACAAGCCTATCCGGTCCGTCCCATCCGCATCATCGTGCCCGGCTCGGCGGGAAGCGCGAACGATTTCACCGCACGCGCAATCGCTCAGCGCCTCACGGAAGCCTGGGGCCAGCAGATCGTCATCGACAATCGCACGGGGGCTGGCGGCGTCATCGCCCACGACCTGGCGGCGAAAGCGGCGCCTGACGGCTACACCCTGATCTTTTCGACGTCGGCGGGCCTCGTCATCAATCCGCTGCTGGCCAAAGTCCCGTATGACTCGTTTCGCGATCTCACGCCGATATCGCTCGGCTCGATCAACCCGCAGATGCTGTTCTCGCATCCTTCCGTGCCGGCCGCCAATGTTCAGGAGCTGATCGCCCTCGCTCGCGCGAAGCCGGGTCAGTTGAACTGCGCGTCGGCCGGCGCCGGCACGCCCAATCACCTCGGTTGCGAAATGCTGAAGTCGACGGCGAAGATCGATTTTGTACATGTGCCTTACAGAGGGGCCACGCAGGGCATCATCGATGTTGTGGGCGGCCAGGCGCAGTTCATGTTCAACAGCATCCCCGCGGTGTTGCCGCTCTCGAGGACGGGAAAGGTGAGGGCGTTGGGCGTCGGGGGCGCGAAGCGCTCAGTCGCCGCGCCCGACGTGCCGACGATCGCCGAGACCCTGCCGGGTTTTGAATGCGTGAACTGGTACGCGATGCTTGCGCCGGCAAATACGCCGCCGGCGATCGTCGCAAGACTCAACGCGGAACTCGTGAAGATGATCGCGGATCCGCCGTTCGCGCAGCGACTTATCGACCTCGGCTCCGAGCCTCAGTCGAGCTCGCCCGCCGAGCTGCGTGCGTACATGCGCAAAGAGTCCGACCGATGGGACCGCGTGATAAAAGCCGCGGGTTTGAAGATAGAGCGCTGAAGCAGGAAATACTGACAGACGCGTAAGCCCTTGAGGGACCAGACAATGCCGAACGACCTGACGCTGGAGGAGGTGCGCATGATGGCTGCCGAGATCGGCATGACGCGCCTCAGCGATGAGCATCTGCAGCAACTCACGCGCGCGACGAAAGCTGCGCGCGCGCGTCGCGTGTTGCTCCCTGTGCCGACGCTCGAGCCGGCGGATGAGCCGGCGCACGTGTTCCGACTCGACGCGGAGCCCGGCCGATGACAGACGTGGTGTATCTCGGTATTGCCGAAGCCTCGGAGCTGCTGCGCTCGAAGAAGCTTTCGCCTGTGGAATACGCGAAAGCATTGATCGATCGCATCGAGCGCTATGACAACCGCTTGAACGCGTTCATACGCTTGACCCCCGATCTCGCGCTCGAGGATGCACGACGCGCTGAAGCAGAGATCATGCGCGGTGCGTGGCGAGGCCCCATGCACGGTGTGCCTTATGGATTGAAGGATATCGTCGATTACGCGGGCCTCCCGACCACCGCCCACTCGAAGATCCTGAAGGACAACGTGGCTACGACGGATGCGCTCGTTACAGAGAAGCTCCGCGAAGCGGGCGGCGTTTTCATGGGAAAGCTTTCGACGCACGAGTTTGCGATCGGTGGGCCGTCGTTCGATCTTCCATGGCCGCCCGCACGGAACCCCTGGAATCGAGATCATTTCTGCGGCGGCTCCTCCAGCGGTTCCGGCGCGGCAGTGGCCGCAGGATTCCTCCCCGCAGCGATCGGCACCGATACTGGAGGCTCGATCAGAAACCCTGCGGCGATGTGCGGCATCGTCGGGATGAAGCCCACATACGGCCTCGTCAGTCGGCGCGGCGTCGTCGCACTTGCATACTCGCTCGACCACGTGGGTCCGCTCACCCGCACCGTACGCGACAACGCGCTCATGCTCGACCTTATCGCGGGGCATGATCACCTCGATCCGGGCAGTGCGCCTCACCACGGTGGGAGTTATACGGCAGCGCTCGATCAGGGCGTCGAGGGTTTGAGAATCGGCGTCATCCGGCACTTCTATACGCGCGATATGGAAGCCGATGCGGAGATGACGACGGGCATTGAAGCCGCGGTGCAGAAGCTCCGCGATCTGGGTGCGCGGGTGCAGGAGATCGATACTGCGCCGCTCGTGGAATACCTCGCCTGCAACCGCACCATCATGACGAGCGAAGCTTTCGCGATGCACGAGAAGTGGATGCGCGAGCGGCCGCAGGATTACGGTGCGCTCGCCCGCGAGCGGCTGATGGCTGGCGCGTTCGTGCGCGCGGCGGATTACGTCAATGCAACACGGTTACGGCGCAAGATGGCGGATGCTTTTCACGCGCTGTTCGCCGATATCGACGTCGCGCTCACCGCGAACTCGATGGACCCCGCCTGCCGTATCGATGACCCTGCGGCGGTCGAATACACGTATGCGCGCCAGGCGCGCGCGCCGTTCAACGTCACGGGCAGTCCTGCGCTGTCGGTTCCGGTGGGTTTCAGCAAAGCCGGTCTTCCGCTCGCGATCCAGATCGTTGGCAAACCGTTCAGCGAAGCGATGGTGTATCGCGTCGCTCACGCCTATGAATGCGCCGCAAACTGGCCGGAGCGACATCCGCCGATAGCGTGAGCGCGATTTTGTAACATCACACCTCGCGCGCGTGCTTGCCTTCCTTCATGTCATGGAGTGAGTCACCCAGTGCGCCGTTGCGCAGAGCCCGCCATCTTCGTCGGCGCCCCCGAGTAACTGCACCCCGAGCGGGAGCCCGCCGGACTCGAGCAGAGGCAGCGAGAAGGCAGGCACGCCCAGCCACGAGGCGTAGACGAGAAATGCCCGGCTGCCGCTTTGAGCGAGCCCTCTCACTGCGGGGCCCGAGGCAGCCAGCGTCACATAACACGATGCATCGAGCTCGCGTTTAAGCGCGCTGAACCGAGCCCTGACCTCGCGTCTTTTCTGAAGCAACCGGGTGTAGTCGTCCGGTGTCATGGCACGCGCGCGTTCGACGAGCCCGCGTATGCGTTCGCCGATCACAGTTCCGAATTTCGCGACGTACTCTTCGTAAGGCCATTTCATTTCGTAAGCGACGATATCGAGCGCGCCCGCCACGCCCTCCGCGAGGGTTTCCTCAAGCGCTGCCACACGCTTGTCCTTGTCGCGGTCGACGACTTCGACGCCAGACCCTGCAAGCGGTTTCAGGAATGACTCGAATGCGGCGGCAGAGGTTGCGTCGACTTCGTTCCAGCCGTACGTATAAAGGCGGATCACTTTTTTCGGCTTGATCGGCGCCGGCGGTGTATCGGAAGCGCCGCTGAGAAAGCCATAGCCCGGGCTGCCGACGCGAAGCGAGATGTGCGATGCAACGCGCCATACGTCGTCCAGCGTTGAGCCGATCACGCCCAGATGATCGCAGGTGGTCGAAAGCGGATGGATACCGCCCGTAGGAAGCGCGCCGATCGACGGCTTGAAACCAAAACTCCCACAATACGACGCCGGCCGCAGTGTCGAGCCTTGCGTCTGCGTGCCGAGGGCCACCGGGAGCATCCCGCCGCCTACGGCCGCCGCAGAACCGCTCGAAGAGCCGCCGGGCGATCGCGCGGCGTCGAACGGGTTCGTGGTCGCGCCCGAAAATCCGACGGCAAACTCCGTGGTGACGGTTTTGCCGACGATCACGGCGCCGCCTTCCCTGAGCGCGTGAACGCAAGCCGCGTCCTGGTGGGCGCTCCAGCCTTTGAATGCCGGACTGCCCATTTCAGTAGGCATGTCGCGGGTCGCCATGATGTCCTTGATGCCGACGGGGCAGCCGTCGACCTTCGACAGCGGGCGCCCGGCTTGGTAACGCTGCGTCGCTGCGTCAGCGGCACGCCTTGCGTTTTCCAGATCAAGCACGACGAAGGCCTTCACACGCGCTTCGTCGCGTTCGATTGTTTCGATACAGCGCTCGAGGAATTCGCGGGGTGTGTCGCGCTGCGAAGTGAAATCAACGACAGCGCGCGCGAACGATACCGCGTTCGGGTTGGACCACGTCTTCATTATGATTCCTCTAACGTAATGAAACCTTGCCGCCCGGATTCGCCAGCGATCGCCGAATGACGTTCAGTCCGGTGTGATACGCAGCGGCTTGACGATGCGCTCCCATTTCGCGAGCTCGGATGTAATGCGCTGGCCGAACTGGGCCGGCGTGATGTCGACGGCATCGACGCCGACCCCGAGCAGCTTTTCCTTCACGTCGGATTGACGTGTAATGCCCTGGACGATCCCGTGCAGTCGCGCAATCACGGCCTGCGGGGTCGCCGCCGGCGCGACGACGCCATACCAGCCGCTGACTTCGTAACCGGGCAGGCCGGACTCGGCGAGCGTGGGCACGCTGGGGAGCGCCGCGCTGCGGCGTGCGGTGGTGACACCGAGCCCACGGATCTTCCCGGACTGCAGGTGCGGACGCGCCACCGCTACGGTGGAGAAAAATACGCTCACTCGCCCCCCTAGCAGATCGATCATTGCCGGCCCCCCACCCTTGTACGGCACGTGCAGCATCTTCACCCCCGCCATGGAATTGAAAACCTCTGCTGCCAG
>JBKJPI010000502.1:0-6600 GCA_046595235.1 Burkholderiales bacterium
CTACCGCAAAGTCGATATGCGCAAGACGCGCGATCACCTGTCGTGCCATCTGCCCGATGGTGCGATCGACTTTACGCTGATTAAATATGACGACGGCACCGCCTCGGCCGAATCGAAGGCCTCGGGCGAAGGTCCCTGCATCCATCACTTCGCCATCGAAGTCGATAACATCGAGACGTACTGGAAAACCCTTGAAAGCTACGGCTGCACGATGATCAGCGACCCCGGAATCATCCCCGTGAAGTTTCGCGCGCCCGGCGGAACGACCGCGGAGCTCGTGCCGAAGGGCCGCTACAAGAAAATCGTGGACGATTGAGGGTAAGGGGCACGATCCGTTCTGCTAGACTGCGCGGCGCTTAGCAGGCGTATCCACGGCTTCCATGGCAACTCCTACACGCAATAACGGGGACCTCATATCCGGTGCAGTGCTGGCCGGCCTTGGCGTTTTCATTATTGTTGAGGCGCGACGCTGGGACTACCTCGCCCCTGATGGTCCCGGCCCGGGTTTCTTCCCGATCTGGTACGGCATCGCGCTGGTAGCACTGTCGGTGTTGCTTGTAATAGTTTCGATGAAGCGCACCGACACGGATCGCGGCAAGCCCGTCGACTGGCATGAAGTCGGGCGCGCGCTGATCTCCTGGGCAGTGCTCACTGCCTGCATTGCGCTGCTCAAGGTGCTGGGATTCGTCTTGAGCTTTTCGGTGCTCACGGTGTTCATAGTGTCGATCATGTACCGGCGTCCGCTTCTGCACGGTGCAGCGGCAGCGGTGCTGGCCTCGGCCGGTTTCTACCTGCTGTTCCCGGTTGCGCTCAACGTAACGCTACCCGTCGGCATACTGGGCTTCTGATGGAAGTCCTGAACGGACTGCTGCAGGGATTCGCCGTCGCGCTGACACCGATCAATCTCCTGTGGTGTTTCGTCGGCTGTTTCATGGGTACCGTAGTCGGGATCATGCCGGGTCTCGGCCCCGCCGCGACCATCGCGATGCTGCTGCCGCTGACATTCCAGATGGATCCGACGAGCGGGCTCATCATGCTTTCCGGCATCTACTACGGGGCGAAGTACGGCGGCTCGACCACGTCAATACTCCTGAATGTGCCGGGCGAGTCGTCCTCTGTCGTCACGTGCCTCGACGGTTATCAGATGGCGAGGAACGGCCGCGCGGGGGCGGCGCTCGGGATCGCGGCCATCGCGTCCTTCATTGCCGGTACCGTGGGCGTGGTTCTGCTCATGCTCATTTCGCCGCCGCTTGCGAAAGTGGCGCTGTCCTTCAGCTCACCCGAGTATTTCGCACTGATGGCGCTGGGACTCGCCATGGTCGTGCTCCTCGCGGGCAAGTCGCTCGTAAAGGCGCTGCTGGCGATGATCGTGGGACTCTGGATCGCAAGCATGGGCACCGATCTTTTCACGGCAGTCTCGCGCTTCACCTTTGGCCAGTCGGAGCTTCTGGACGGCGTCGATTTCGTGGTGGTTGCGATCGGCATCTTCGCGATTGGCGAGGTGCTTTCAAACATGGAGACGCGCGAGGCTGCGAAGATGCTGCCCGTGCCGAAGGGGCTGCGCAATCTTCTGCCGACGATGGAAGAGCTCAAAGCCTGCCGCTTCGCGTTCGTCAACGGCTCGGTCGTGGGCTTTCTCATCGGAATTCTGCCCGGCGCCGGATCGACCATTGCGAGCTTCATCTCCTACGGACTCGAGAAGGCGGTGTCGAAGCACCCCGAGAAGTTCGGCACCGGTGTGCCCGAGGGTGTGGCGGCACCGGAAGGCGCGAACAATTCTGAAACGGGCGGGGCGCTCGTGCCGATGCTCACGCTCGGCATCCCCGGCTCCGGCACGACCGCCATTCTGCTGGCAGCCCTGATCCTGTGGGGCCTGAAACCCGGGCCGCTCATGATTACGGACAACCCGACGCTTTTCTGGGGTCTGGTGGCGAGCATGTACGTCGGCAACGTGATGCTGCTCATCCTGAACATTCCGATGATCCCGATTTTCGCGCAGATCCTGCGCATGCCGGTGGCTCTTCTCTATCCGGTGATTTTCGGCATCTCGATCGTCGGCGTTTACAGCGTTTCGAGCAGTCTTTTCGATACGGTCATGCTCGCGGCTTTCGGGCTGCTCGGTTACGTCATGCGAAAGCTCGATTACCCTTCGGCTCCACTCATCCTGGGCCTTGTGCTCGGCGACAGCATGGAGCGCGCGCTGAGGCAGTCTCTTATGATGTCGCAAGGCGAGCTTGGCATTCTTGTATCGCGTCCGATATCGGCCGTCATGCTTGCGCTCACCGTGCTCGTACTATTGCTGCCGCTATTCAAGAAAGCCAACGCCTGGCGCGTGCGCGCGCTGGAAGAAAATGGCTGAGTAACCTGAAAAAACTAATGGAGGAAACATGACGAGGACACTCATTTACACGCTGGTCGGCTCGGCAATCGCGCTCGGTACCCCAGCCTCACTTGCAGCGGAATTCAAACCGACGCGGCCGATCGAAGTCATCGTGCACACGGGCCCCGGCGGCGGGGCCGACGTGCTCGCAAGATTTATTTCGCAAACGGTCGACAAGGAGAAGCTCGCACCGGTACGGATGCAGGTCAACAACAAGACGGGCGGCGGCGGGCTGACTGCGATGAACTACGTCGTGGAGAAGAAAGGCGAGCCCCATACGATTGCGATCTTCACCGGTAACTGGATGACCAATCCCCTGACGCAAAGTGAAGCCAAGGTTACGGTAAAGGATATGACGCCGATCGTGCGTCTCGTGCTCGAGCCTGCCGTCATCGTGGTCAAGAACGACGCGCCGTACAAGACGCTGAAGGACTTCATCGACGCCGCGAAGAAGACACCGGGGCAGCTCAAGCAATCCGGCGGTTCCATTACCAGCCGTGACAATGTCGTTCGTCAGCTCATGATGAAGAACACCGGCGCGAACTGGACGTATATCTCCTTCCCGGGCGGAGGCGAGCGCATTGCAGCGTTGCTCGGCGGACATGTGAACATGATGGTGATCGAGCCTCAGGAAGCCGGTGAACACATTCGCGCGAAAAACATGCGCGTGATTGCGCAAGTGTCGGACAAGCGACTCGCGGGGTTTCCCGATGTGCCCACGCTCAAGGAAGCCGGCATCGATATCCCCAACGTTCCGCAGGTGCGCGGCGTCCTGGCCCCGCCGGGGATGCCGGCAGAAGCAATTGCTTATTACGAAGATCTTTTCGGACGCCTCGTGAAAACCGCGACGTGGAGAAAATACCTGGAAGACCAGCAGTTCGAGGATGGTTTTCAGAAAAGCGCAGAGCTCGCGCAGTTCTTCGACCAATACACCGCACGCATGCGCGAGATCCTCAAAGAGGCCGGCGCCAAAGTCGTGCGCTGACATTCCGCCCGGCACCCAGTGTCGCGCAACGGTGCGGCAGATCGATATTTGAGGAGTTGGAATGAGGACTCTGTGCAGTACGGTGCTTGCTGCCGCGATGCTGTGCGTGTGGGTTCCCGGACACGCACAGACTTTCAAGCCGACGCGATCGATCGAGTTCGTGTCGCACACCGGGCCCGGCGGCGGCAACGACGTCCTCGCGAGACGTATCGCGCAAATCGCGGAGCAGGAGAAGCTTTTACCGGTTCGCTTTCAGGTCGTGAACAAACCCGGCGGCGGCTCGATTACCGCGATGACCTATATGGTCGAGAAGAAAGGCGAGACGCACAGCATCGCCGCGTTCGCCAACACATGGGTAACCGCGCCCCTGACGAGCGCGGAGGCGAAAGTCTCGGTCAAAGACCTGACGCCGATCGTGCGCCTGATGATCGAGCCGGCGGTCGTTGCGGTCAGAGCAGATTCCCCGTTCAAGACGTTGAGGGATTTTACCGACGCTGCGCGGAAGAACCCGGGCAAGCTCAAGCAGTCGGGCGGCTCTCCCATGAGCCGCGACAGCGTCACGCGGCACATGCTGCAGAAGGTAACCGGCGCGCAATGGGCTTTCATCTCGTTCCCGGGCGGGGGAGAACGTATCGCGGCGTTGCTCGGGGGGCATGTCGAGTTGATGATCGTCGAGCCGCAGGAAGCGGGCGAGCACATCCGTAACGGCAACATGCGGGTGATCGCGCAGGTCTCCGAGCGCAGGCTCTCGGCGTATCCCAATGTGCCCACGCTCAGGGAAGCGGGGTTCGACGTGCCGAATTACGCGGTGGTGCGCGGCATCGTCGGGCCGCCGGGAATGTCGAGGGAAGCCGTTGCGTTTTACGAGGACTTCTTCGCGCGTCTGGTGCAGACCGCGGGGTGGAAAAAATATCTCGAGGAGAATTTCTTCGACGACGCATTCCTCAGGCAGGCGGAATTCACGAAGTTCATTGACGAATTTACAGAGCGGGTACGACCGATACTCACGGATGCCGGAGTGAAGGTCTATCGATGAAGGAGAATTTGAGTTGAAGTTACCCGATAGCGGTCTCGCAGCCGCTGAACGACTTGCCGCACAGGCGCTGGCGCTTAGCGTGGAAGGCATACCCGCCCCGGTTCGCCGGCGCGCCGAAGAGCTGCTGATCGATGTGGTTGGTCTTTGCGTGGCCGCTCGCCGCACGGATTACATGAAGTCCGTTCAGGGCGCGATTGATGCCAGCGGCCGCTGTACTGCGATCGGACATACGACGACTTACGGGCCCGACCAGGCTGCGCTGATCAATGGCACCGCCGCGCATGGTGAGGACTTCGACGATACCTTCGAAGGCGGACCGGTGCACAGCAGCGCGGTCGTGACGCCGGCGGTGCTTGCGGTGTGCGAGCGGTTCGAGCGCGATGGGCGCGCTGCGCTCGTCGCCATGGTCGCCGGGATCGAGAGCCTGTGCCGGCTTTCGATGGTGATACCCAAGGCCATTCACAAGGCGGGTTTTCACCCGACGAGCATCCTCGGAACGATGGGCTCCACGATCGGCGCCTCGGTTGCGCTGGGCTTGAGCCAGCGGCAGACCGTTGACGCGCTTGGTGTTGCCGGCAGTCTCTCCGCCGGCATCATCGAATACCTTGCGGAAGGCGCGTGGACGAAGCGCTTACATGCGGGCTGGGCGGCACAAGCGGGCGTCCAGGCGGCGCGCTTCGGGCAGCAGGGCTTTCTCGGTCCGCGGACGGTGTTGGAAGGCACGCACGGGCTCTTCAAGGCGTTCGCGCAATCTTCTGAAGGCAATTACGACGTACTCACCAGGGACTTCGGCCGCCACTGGTACATGGAGCACATCACTTTCAAGCCGTATGCGACCGGCACCATGAATCAGCCGTACATCGATTGCGCGATCAGGCTCTCGAAGAAGGTGAAGGCCGAGGACGTGACCGAGGTCTTGTGTGAGACCGCGGAAGGCTACGTCCACAGGCTGTGGGACCCCCTCGAATCGAAACAGAAGCCCGCCAACGAGTATGCGGCGAAGTTCAGTACGCCTTTCAACGTTGCAGTGGCATTTGTCACCGGCGGCGCGGGGCTTTCCGCGTTCACCGAGGAGACGGTTCGTGATCCGCGCATTCTGGCGCTCGCATCCAAGGTGCGCTACGTGGTCGACCCGAACAATCCCTATCCCAAGGCGTACACGGGCCATGTACGCATGACCCTCAAAGACGGTACCGTCGTCGAGGAACGGCAGCCGCACATTCGCGGCGGCGCGCACGAGCCCCTCTCGAAAGACGAGATCGAGGACAAGTTCCGGCGCAATGTCGAGTTCGGCGGCTGGACGAAAGATCGTGCCGACGCATTTCTGAAAAGCGTCCCGAAATTCTTCGACGGTCCTCTCGACCTCACGCTGCTGAGGGGCTGATCGAGCGGGAGGTTTTCATGCAGGTGACTTACACTAACGACTCGTTCCACCAACGGAGCCTTACATGACCGAACCTCTCAGCATCGACATCGTCTCAGACGTAGTCTGACCGTGGTGCTACATCGGGAAGCGCCGCCTCGAAGCCGCCCTTGCGGCCTGGAGCGAGAAGCATCCCGATGCAGCAAAGCCGGCCGTGCGCTGGCTGCCTTTCCAGCTGAATCCCGACTTGCCAGCCGCGGGCATGTCGCGACGCGAATACATCGAGCGCAAATGGGGCCCCGGCAAAGGGCCTGAAGTCTATTCACGCGTCGCAGGCGCCGGGCGCACGGTCGACCTTGCGTTTGCGTTCGAGAACATCAAGGTGCAGCCCAATACGCTTGAAGCGCATCGGCTTCTCGCTTTCGCGGACACTGCCGGACGTCAGGACGAGATGGCGGAGGTGCTTTTCAAAGCCTACTTCATCGACGGTGTCGACCTTACGGATCTCGATGCGCTGGCCGACGCTGCCGCGCGTGCGGGCCTCGACCGTGGAGCGGCTTTAGCCTACCTCCAGAGCGACGAGGGCCGGGAAACGGTGGCACAAGGCGATATCGAAGCGCGCACGGCAGGAATCGGCGGCGTGCCGTTCTTCGTCTTCAACAAGCGCGTCGGTGTCTCGGGCGCACAGGAAGTCGACGTACTGCTGCAGGCGATGGAAAAGGCTTCGTCCGAAAGTGGAAACCTACTTTCGGCCGGAAAGGCAAGTTAGACAGCCCGCCTTGGGGCGGCCCGGCGCCGGGCTGGAGTCACGGCAAGACCCACGAAGAAACGAATGG
>JBKJPI010000311.1:0-3907 GCA_046595235.1 Burkholderiales bacterium
TCGACACAAATCCATTATGCTCGCGGTACTACCGCCGGGCAAACGCTTTATGCTGCTTCGCACCAGAGAATTTTTACCGCTTCGATTAAATAAAACTAATGCGAACCGACCCCCCCGGCGCCGTGGGGTGGCTTACCGGACGACGAGCACCGGGCACTTCGTGTGCGTAAGCACTTTTCGCGTTTCGCTGCCGAGCAACACGGCCGCCAGCCCTTTCCGTCCGTGCGATGTCATCAGGATGAGATCGCAGTTCTTCGAGTCGCAGGTGCGCAGAATCGCGTCGTACGGGTGATCGCTCGTTTCACAGACAGTCGCACACTCGACGCCGGCAGCAGCGGCGGCGTCCCGGATAAACCCGAGATAGGTGTCGGCTCGCGCCTTTGCCTCTTCTTCGATGCGCTCTTCCGTGACCGGGTCGAAAGCGCCTTCGTAAGCGATGAGCAAGTGGTAATCGGGGATGACGTGAACGCCCGTCACGCGTGCGCCATGCAGCTTCGCCAACTCCACGCCGGTGCGAACCGCGCGCTGCGATTGCTCAGAGCCGTCTGTCGGGATCAGGATGTTTTTGAACATCTCTCTTCCACCTCGTGGGCGAAACGTGCATTCCGCTATTTGGACTGGCGCGGAGAGCTTGTAGCCGCGCGCGGAGGCTGTCAAGCACTTAAACCCCGCCGGTGCCGCGTCCGCGGGTTCCGGATAGAGACCGTGCTGTAATACGCCGCTCGCACCCATCGACAGGAGTAACAGTCCTGAGCACCACTCTCATGATCGCAGGCGACGTCAACCTGATGAACGTCACCGATGCGCGCGCGCCGTTTACCCGGGTCGTCGAGATACTGGGTCGTGCAGATTTGCGCTTCGCAAATCTTGAGTGCTGTTTCTATGCTCCGGCGGGTGCGCGGTCCGTGACGGACGAAGGCTTTTACGCAAACCCGAAAACAGCGCCGGCGCTGCGGGACGCCGGCTTCGACGTCGTAGGTACTGCTAACAACGTGAATTACGGCGCCGAGGCGATCATTTCATCGCTACGCGCGCTGGACGAAGCCGGCGTCGCGCACACCGGCAGCGGCGCCGACAGTGCGGCCGCGCACGAGCCCGCGTTCGCGGCGGCAAAAGGCGTCAACGTGGCGTTTCTGCAGCGCACCTCGGTTTACTGGCCGACCAATCATGAGGCTGGTGCGCACAGCCCCGGCGTTGCAGCCTTGCGCGGACACACGGCTTATCACGTCCCCGCACACAAGACGCGCCAGGAGATCCCTCCGATGAACCGGCCCGGCGTGCCGCCGGAAATCCTTACGTGGGCCGACCCGGCTTATCTGACGCGCCTCCGCGATGACATCGCCGCCGCGCGCAAGCGCGCGGACATTGTCGTTGCCTCCCACCATTGGGGCCTCCACCAGGACGTACTTCAGTATATGACCGAGATTGCACACGCCGCGATCGATGCCGGCGCTGACGTCGTCGTAGGCCACGGCCCGCATTATTCGTTGCCTATCGAGGTCTACAAGGGAAAGCCGATTTTCTACGGCCTCGGCAGTTTCTCCTTTCACACCGGCCACGGCGGCCGCAAGCACGGAGACTGGGTCGGCATGCTCGCGCGCGTGGCGATCGGGAAGAGCCGCACGACCGAAGCCGCTTTCCGGCTCGTGCGTCACAACGAGAGCAACGAAACGTACTTTTGCGATCCGGCAAAGGAAAGCGCCGCACTCGAGGAGATCGCCCGCCGAAGTACCCACTTCGGCACGAAGCTGGTGATTGCAGGGGACGAAGTTAAGGTCGGCCTGTAGCTCAGTCAGAAGCAACCCGACCGCGTGTTGACCTTGCCGCCGCGAACCGAGGGTATCACTCGCTGCGAGCGCGAAGCCCGAGAAGCTCGCCGATGCGTTCGGATGATTTGAGGCCGGTGCCCGTCAGCACCAGCACCGTGGTCTCGTTGGGCTTGATGGCACCCGACTGAATCAGCGTGGTGAGACCGGCCGCGCCGGCGGCCGATGTCGGCTCGACGTAGAAACCCTTGCGCGCAAGGTCTCGCAGCGCCTCCACGATCTCGCTTTCGCTGACGGCGACGATCTCGCCGCCGCTTTCGCGAACGCCGGAGAGCACTTCTTTCACCCGCGTTGGCTTCGACGACGCAATGCCTTCGGCGATCGTCGGCTTCACCTCGGTCGCTACGAGCGCCTCGCCGCCCGCTTTCCACGCCGCGTAATAAGGCGCGCAGTTCTCGGCCTGGACGCCGAAGATGCGCGGAACGCGGTCGATCTCTCCGCTGCGCTTCAACTCGTCGAAACCGCGCAGGCAGCCGAGAACGTTGCTGCCGTACCCGAGCGGTGTGACGACGTTATCCGGTGCGGTAAATCCGAGCTGCTCCCACAGCTCGTACGCGAGCGTCTTGGTGCCTTCGACGAAGAATGGAACCCAGTTGTGGCTCGCGTAGAAAATTTCATTGCTCATTTCAAGCGCCGCATCGGCGACATCCTGCCGCGAGCCACGGATCGTCACCACGTCGGCGCCACAGGCAGCAATCTGCGCGATCTTCGGGTACGACGCAGTCTCCGGCACGAGGATGCGGCATGCGAGCCCGCCGGCGGCCGCATAAGCCGAAAGCGAAGCGCCTGCGTTGCCCGAGGAATCTTCGAGTACGTAGTCAATACCGCGGCTCTTGAGGTAGCTCACCATGACGGTCATGCCACGGTCTTTGAAAGACCCGGTCGGCATCATGAACTCGAGCTTGAAAAGGGTCTTCGCGCCTTTCCACTCACCCGGCTTCAACGGCGTCCAGCCTTCACCGAGCGTAACTGCCTGCGACACATCGACGTCGATCGCAGCAGCGTAACGCCAGACATCATATCGATCGCGGTGGATGTCACTGCGCCGGAGTCCGGCGCCTGGTGTGAGATTCAGATAGGCGCCATCATCGGCACACCAGCGAGGGTGTTCGGTTCGGTACGTTGCACCCGTGATCGGCTCGATGAACTGCATCACGCCTTCCTCAGAAATTCGCGACTGAGCTCGAGCACGCGCTCGACGTCATCCATGTTGTTGTAAACGTGCATCGAGAAGCGCAGCATGCCGCGCCGTATCGAAAGCTTTACGCGATTGGCCGTGAGGTGCTCGTACAGACGGTTGTAACGCTCTTCGCCGCTGCCGTATTGATCCGCGGTCATTTTGCCGATCGTGACGATCTTCGTTAGATGCGGGCCAGGCTCGCCACCTGCTACTGTGAGACCGAGATCGAGGAAACCGCGCGCCAGCGCGTGCGTGAGCCCGCTCACGTAAGGCTCTATACGGCGCGTGTCCCACTGCAGCAGTTGCTGCATGGAGGCATCGACGCCTGCAGTCGCGAGGAAATTGTAGTTACCCACATCGAAGCGTCTCGCGCCGCGTGCGAGCTTGAAGTCGAAGCCGCCGATGCTCGCCTCATGAGCGTCGCCCAGGTCGACACCGAATCGCGCGAGATAAGCCGGATGCAGGCGCTCGGCCCATTCGCGTCTCACATAGAGAAAGCCCATGCCGTACAGCGCGAGCAGCCCTTTCTGGGTGGAGACCGCAAGCGCGTCGATGTTCGATGCACGCACATCAGTGTGCTGCACGCCGACCGATTGCGCGCCATCGACGAGCAGGAGCACGTCGCGCGTCCGGCACGCCTTACCCAGGGTTTCGACGTCGGTCCTGAAGCCCGGCGCGAAAGACACGGTCGACGCCGTTGCGACTCGCGTGCTGGTATCCATGCGCTCGATCATCGCATCGACTGGAATATGCCCGTCGCGCGAGGGCACCATCCGCACTTCGACCCCGTAACGCTGAAGGTTGAGCCACGCATATACGTTATTGGGGTGCTCCAGATCCGCGCACAGGACGACGTTCTCACCGCGATGCCAGTGGATTGCAGTGGCGATCATGTTGAGGC
>JBKJPI010000397.1:0-6757 GCA_046595235.1 Burkholderiales bacterium
ATGGTGCGCATCTCGGACGCACGCATGAGTGGAACGTCTTATGGCACGTGCGTGTTGCACGTCGCGCCTGAATCGTATATCGGCGGGCCGCTCGCGTTCGTGCAGGACGGCGATATCATCGAGCTCGACGTCGAAGCGCGCAAGCTCGAGCTCCGGGTGAGCGACGCGGAGCTCGCGCGGCGGAAATCGCTGTGGAAAGAGCCGGCGCCCCGTTTTACGCGCGGGTACGGCGCGCTTTTCTCCAAACACATCACGCAGGCCGACAAAGGGTGCGACTTCGATTTCCTTCACGGCGGGGCACCGACGCCGGATCCGGAGATCCACTGACATGGACCTCCCGGTAAACCCGTTCAAGCAGGCGATCAAAGCGGGCAAGCCCCAGATCGGTATCTGGTCGAGCCTTTGCAGCAACATCTCTGCTGAAGTTCTCGCGGATGCGGGCTTCGACTGGGTGCTCATCGATACCGAGCATTCACCCAACGAGCTGCCGCTCGTGCAGACGCAGCTCGACGGCATTGCGTACGGCAAGGGCAGTACCGAGCCCATCGTGCGTCCGGCGTGGAACGACATCGTGCTCATGAAGCGCTATCTCGACGTCGGCGCGCGCACGCTTCTCATTCCCTACGTTCAGAATGCCGAAGAGGCAAAGCGCGCAGTGACAGGTCTGCGTTATCCGCCTGGCGGCATGCGCGGGGTGTCGGGAACCACGCGCGCGAATCGCTACGGTCGCGTCAAGGATTACTTCAAGCGCGTGCACGACGAAGTCTGCCTGCTGCTGCAGGTGGAAACGCGCACTGCGCTCTCCAACCTCGAGGCGATCGCAGAGCTCGATGGTGTGGACGGTATTTTCATCGGCCCGAACGATCTTGCAGCTGACATGGGATACCTCGGTAACTGGCAGCACCCCGAGGTCTGGAAAGTCATGGAAGACGCAGCGAAGCGCATCCGCAAGACCGGCAAGGCCCCCGGCATTCTCGTCGGTGAAGCCGATGGGCAGCGGTGCATCGACATGGGTTATCTCTTCGTCGCTGTCGGCAGCGATCTCGTGATGCTTGCGCGGGGCGCCGACGCGCTTGCGGCCAAGTTCAAGTGACGCGGTAGCGTCGCTCCCGTGCATGGGGGCGGCGCTCGCCTGCGCTCGGGCCTGGCCGCCCCACGAACAGAAGGAAACCGATGGTTTCCCTCCGTAACCTCCTTTCCTAAGGTAGCGTGTCCAAGAGGCAAGTCAGACACGCTGCTAGGCCAGAAACCGTTTTTTGTACCGCCAGATGAGGCCTGAACCGGACGTGACGGACGCGTGACCCAGCCCTTCGTCAAATTCGGGACGGCGCTCGTTGTCATTACGGCGGCGGTGTTGTTCTTTCTTCCGCCGCCGGCGAGCTATACCGGACAGACCATGCACGCCGCGGCGCTGTGCCTGCTGGTGATCGGGCTCTGGGCCATGGGTGCATTACCCGAGCACATCGTCGCGCTCCTGTTCTTTCTGCTCGCGATGCTGTTTGCAATCGCGCCCGCAAGCATCGTCTTCTCAGGCTTTGCATCGGGCACGTTATGGCTTGTGCTCGGCGGACTCATTCTCGCCGAGGCTGTGAACCACACCGGGCTTGGCGTGCGCTTCGCGCGCGTGCTCATGGGGCGGCACGCGCTGTCGTACCGGGCATTGATCGCCGCCGTAGTGCTGGTCAGTTCCCTCATGTGCGTCGTGATGCCTGCGACAGTCAGCCGTATTCTCCTGTTGCTGCCGATCATGGCCGCGGTGGCGCATCGACTGGGCCTGAACGCCGGAAGCGCCGGCTACGATGGTGTTGCGCTCGCCGTGATCATGACCAATTACCAGGTCGGCACCGCGTTCCTGCCAGCCAATGCGCCGAACCTCGTGCTCGCAGGCGCGGCGGAGACGCTGTATGGACTGACCTTCACATACGGCGAATGGCTTCTCGTACAGTTACCCGTGCTGGGTGTCATGAAAGCGCTTCTCATCATCGGGCTCATCTGGCTGCTGTTTCCGGACGAAACACGGCTTGTCGAGACGCAGCAAGCGCAGGCGCCCATGAGCGGAGACGAAAAAAGGCTGACGGTGATTGTTCTCGTTGCGGTCGTGATGTGGGCCACCGACTTTCTGCACGGCATCCATCCCGGATGGATCGGTCTCGCTGCAGGGCTCGCGACCCTGATGCCTGTGATCGGCGTCATGCCTGTCGCGAGCTTTACCGAACGCGTGAAGCTCACGCCCTTTTTCTATATCGCAGCAATCCTGGGCCTGGGTGCGCTCATGGTCGAATCCGGCCTGAGCCGCGCGCTCGGTGAAGCCTTGCAGTCCGGCCTGCAACTCGAACGAGGCCACGACGCGCGCAACTTTGCGATCCTGACGCTCTTGTCGACCGCAACGGGTGCCGTGGTGACAAATGTTGCGCAGCCGGCGCTGCTCGCGCCACTGGCGAGTCACTTTTCAGAAGCGACCGGCTGGCCGCTCAAGGCAGCGCTCATGACGATCGTCCTTGGGTTCACGACGGCGATTTTTCCGTTTCAGGTACCACCGATGCTGGTCGGTGTGCAGGTGGCGGGGTTGAAACTTCGCCGCGTGCTCCGGATCACCGTGCCGCTCGCGGCCATAAGCCTCTTTGTCCTGCTGCCGATCAACTACTTCTGGTGGCGGGCGATCGGTTACTTCGGCAATCATTAGGTTAAAAACGCTCCTCGGGAGACGCTTGATGGGAAGCACTTTGTTCAGTCCGATGTCGATCGCGCGTATGGAGCTTTCGAATCGCATTACGATCGCGGCGATGTGTCAGTACAGCGCAACTGACGGGGCGATGACCGATTGGCACATGCAGCACCTCGGCGGCCTCGCGCTCTCCGGTGCAGCGATGCTTGTGATTGAAGCGACGGGCGTTGTCCCGGAAGGTCGCATTACCCACTATTGCACCGGCCTCTACTCGGACGAGAACGAGCGCGCCATGAAGCGTGTCGTGGATTTCCTGAGAGCGTTATCGCCGATCCGCATCGGCGTTCAGCTGAATCATGCGGGCCGCAAGGCCTCTGCGCACCGGCCCTGGGAAGGCCGCGGGCCACTCGGCGCGGATGAAGGCGCATGGATTACGACTGCGCCTTCCGCGATCCCACTCGCAGCCGGCTGGCCGACGCCAGTGGCGTTGGACGATTCGCAGCTCGTGAGTCTCAAGGCTGCTTACATCGAAGCCGCGCAACGCGCAGCGCGTATCGGGTTCGATTTCGTCGAGCTCCACTCGACTCACGGCTATCTCCTGTCCGAATTCCTGTCGCCGCTCGCAAACCGGCGCAGCGACGCATACGGCGGAAGCCTTGAAAACCGTATGCGCTTTCCGCTCGAAGTGTTTCGCGCCCTGCGCGAAGCATGGCCGCAGGACAAGCCGCTCGGCGCCAAGATTTCGGGCACCGATTTCGCGCCCGGCGGTTGGTCGCCGGAGGACGCAGTGGTCTACACGCGTGAGCTGAAAGCGCTCGGCTGCGCTTACGTGACGGTGTCAGGCGGCGGCGTTGTGCTCGACGCGAAGGTTCCTGTCGGACCGGGCTATCAGGTTCAGTACGCGGAGCAGGTGCGCCGTGAGACGGGCATCACAACCGGGAGCGTCGGTCTCATCGCCAACCCAGCTCAGGCCGAAGAAATCGTGTCCAGCGGAAAAGCGGACTTCGTCGCACTCGCGCGCGGCATGCTCTTCGATCCGCGCTGGCCGTGGCACGCGGCGCTCGCCCTCGGAGACGAGATCAAATATCCCGCGCAGTACGAGCGCGCGCACCCGAAGGTGTGGCCGGGCGCGAAGGTCTGGACCCAATGACCACAGACTGAGGCATCGGAGCGGCCACAAGGCCGCCAGAGGAAGGGTTTCGTTACCGGTGCAGGAACGCAGTGAGTGTCACGGCGTTATGCCGCCCGAAGCTCATGAAGTGAGCCGCGGCTGTCGATCGTCTGCAGCGTGACGGGGCGGCGCCATGCACGGTGGACATACTGCAGGACGCGTGAGGCGCGCTCCAGGTCGAGCCCGCGGCCGTCCGCGCCGTGCTCATGCACCAGCACCAATGTGCCGTCGTGTTTCATCTCGCCGACGGCAATCTTCGGCGCGCCATAGTTGAACTTCGGCGCGAGGATAGCCTGACGCACCTGGTTCACGTCACGCGAATTGATCCTGATGCCGTTGTCGGACGTCTGCTCGAATACGAAAAGCCCCAGTTCGTCCGCGAGCTCAGGATCGAGAAAGTTTCTGATGAAACCGAAGTCGTCCTCATCGCGGCGAATCTCGCGTGCACGCTCGATCCCTTTGTGTTCGACGATGCGCTCCCACATCGAAAAACCCAGGTGGTATGGGTTGATCGCGAGGGCCGCCTGCTGTTCGGACGCGAACGGCCTTACCACGTTCGAGTGGCAGGTGACGGCGTCGAGGTAGAGGTCTTCCGGCAGGAAATCGGCTTCGCGCAGCAGCCTTGCGTGCCAGTACGTCGCCCAACCTTCGTTCATTATGTTGCACGCGAAGACGGGATAGAAATAAAAGGATTCGTGGCGAACTGCCAGGAAGATGTCGCGCTCCCAGTCTTCCATCTCGGGCCCGTAATTCGCGATGAACCAGAGGAGGTCGGACTCGAGGTGCGGCGGGATCGGCGCGTTGCGGCGCTCGCGCGACGGTTCGGCCGGGACGATCTCCCCCGGCAGGTTGCGAAAGCGGTTGTTGAAAGCGTTGTCGCGGCGGCGCTCGACGGCGGGGCTCAGGTATTTACCATACAGCGGCCGGTGAAGCTCCTGGTTCACGTCGACGTGCGGCTCGAGCGCGAGGGCTGCGTCGAGCATCGCCTCCACGCGCTCCTGTCCGTGGTTCCTGACTGCATCTTCGATACGGTGCGCCTGGGCGGCCGCATGTTCGACGATGTTGGTTCCCGACATCTCTGAGAAGCGCGCGAAGAGGTGATTGTTCTTGGCGAAGTCGGCATGGCCGAGCACGTGCGCGGTGACGAGTGTGTTTTCGGCCAGCGTGTTCGAGTTCACGAGATAACCGTGGCACGGATTGCCGGGAAACATGACTTCGAAAATCCGCGAATTGCCCATCGACTGACGGATCAGCTGATGGATGTAGCGCACGCCGAACGACCAGTGCGGCATGCGAATCGGCAGGCCGTAAATTGCCACTTCGGTCATGAAGTTGTTGGGCACCAGCTCGAAGTCGACCGGGTGATAGTCGAGCCCGAGCGCGTGCGCGAGTGACTCGAGCCGTCCGCCGTACTCGACGAGTGCCTCGCTCATCCGGCTTTCGTTGTTACTCATGCCGCTTCGGCGCGCGCCTGCTGGTCCTGAAAGAACTGGCGCAAGGCATTCCACACGTCGTCGCGATTGGTCACTCGCGCCATACCGAACGGCAGGTCTTCGCGCTGCAAGCGTGAGACGACGCCCGCCATTTCAGTTTCCGGAGAGATGCCGTACGCGGGCCGGATCTCGATGAAGGCGCCGTAATTGAGACTTCCGCAAATCTCGCGCAGCGATTCGGTAGCCGGGTCGCGGTCGTCGACGAGATTTTCGCCGTCTGAGGCGTAGAAGAGATAAACGTTGTACTGCGACGGGTCGAATCGCTCGCGGATGACGTCCCGGCTGAGCGCGAAGGCGGCCGATGACACGGTGCCGCCGGTTCCGCTGGTCTGGAAGAACTGCGACTCGTTGAATTCCCACGCTTCCGCCGAGTGCGCGATGAAGGCTGTCTCGACTTTCGCGTACTGTCGGCGAATGCCCTGCAGCGCGAAGAAAAAGAAGGTTTTCGCAAGCTGGCGCTCGGTTTCGCCCATGCTTCCGGACACATCCAGCGCGAAAATTACGGCAGCGTTGGTCGCGGGCCGCGGGCGGCGCACGAGCTGCCGGAAGCGCAGGTCGTCGTCGGTAAAAGGCTTGGGGTCGGTCTGTATCGCGCGACGCCGGATCGCCTGCTTCACCGTGCGCCGCCGGTCGAGGCGTGAGCGCACGCCGCGCTTGTCCCAGCCTTCGCGCACATATTCGCTGTCTTCCTCTCGCGCGGACTGCTTGGGCTTGAGATCGGGAAGCTTCAATTCCTCCCACAGCCAGTCGAGCACGTCTTCCACCTTCAACTCCAGCACGAACTGCAGCTCGCCTTCGCCGCTGCCTGCTTTGCCGCCCTGATCCTTACCCTGCTGAGGCTGACCGGGGCGCAGCGTCTGGCCGGGCTCGCCGGCCCCCTGGCCGGCGCCTGTTTCGCTTTCGGGATCGCGCAGCCGAAAGCGCGCATGTTCCGCAAGGCGCACTGGAACGAGCACGGTGCCGCCACCCGATCCAGTCAGAACGTCCGGCCCTGCGATCAGATTCGGCAGGCTCGCTTCGACCGACTCGCGCACTTTTTCGTTGTGTCGCAGCCAATCGCGGGCGCCGCGTGAAAAAAGGTCATACCAACCAATCTCGGCGGAAATACGTGACGCGGGCTGCCAGCGGGAAGGCAGCGGGTCACGGCCGAAGCTCATATGAGCTTCTCGTAGAGTTCCAGATGCGTCGAAGCTGAGACTGACATGCGGTTCGCCTTGAAGCGGAGCCCCTTTATTCCTGAGCGAGCAGTGTGGTCACGTAGTTCAGCGCTTCTCTCGCGCTGTGCACGTCGTAACCGTATTCGTCGACCAGCCGCTTTTCGACGACCGAGATCTTGTGCTTTGCTTCCTCGTCAGGCCGCGTAGAGGAGCTCACCAGACGCAGGACGTCCCGGCGCTGTTCGAAAAGATACTGCCCGATCGCGTCGTG
>JBKJPI010000422.1:0-3854 GCA_046595235.1 Burkholderiales bacterium
CTTCGTGTTGCGTCAGCCAGAACTCGCAGCAACGCTCGAGGGCATCGCGCGGAACGGTGCTGCGGGATTTTACGAAGGTCCCGTCGCGGGGGCGCTGGTCGAGACAGTCAACCGCGCGGGTGGCGCATGGAACGCAGCGGATCTGGCGTCGTACAGAATCGTGGAGCGTGAGCCCGTGCGTTTCTCATATCGTGGCGCGACCATAACGGCCGCCGCGCTTCCATCGGCCGGGGGTATCGCACTCGCGCAGACGCTCGGAATGCTCGATCGCTTTCAGATCGGACCGCCGGGCGCGCCCGAGACGGATCATCTGGTGGCGGAAGCGCTACGGCGATCGTTTTTTGATCGGGCCCGCTACCTCGCAGACCCGGATTTCGTCCAGGTGCCGGTGAAGCGGCTTCTTGCGAGTGACTACCTTCGTCGAAGCGGCGCCGATATCGATCGCGCGCGCGCAACCCGCAGCGAAAGCCTGGGTAGCATTGAGGAGGTGAGGCACGGGAGTGCCAGCACCAGCCACCTGTCGATTATTGACGCCGAGGGCAACCGGGTCGCTGCGACGCTCACGATCAATCTGCTGTTCGGTGCCGGCGTCGTAGCGCAGGGGACGGGGGTGCTCCTTAACAATGAAATGGATGACTTCACTCTTCGGCGCGACCTGCCCAACGCATTTCGCCTCCGCGGTGGGCTCGCGAACGCTATCGAGCCGGGCAAGCGGCCGCTTTCGAGCATGACGCCCGTCTTCGTCGATGACGACAAGGGTGTGCTCGTGGTGGGCGCCCCCGGAGGCTCGCGCATCGTGAGTCAGGTGCTGCTGGCAATTCTCGAGTATGTGAATGCTCCACAGGTCGACCTGAAGCGGATCGTCGCAATGCCGCGCTATCACCATCAGTACTTGCCGGATGTGCTCGAGATCGAGCCGCTGGGCTTCTCGCCGGAATGGCGCGCCGCCATGGCTGCCAAAGGGCACACGATCCAGCCGTCAAAGCGCGCGTGGGGAAACATGCAGGCGGCATTCAAGGCGCGGTCCAGCGGTGCTGCGCAGGCTGAAAGCGATCCACGCGGACAGGGAATCGCCTGGTATTGACCGACGTTGAGCTATCATTGCCGGCGATGAAAACGACCTTTCTCGATTTCGAGCAGCCGATCGCGGAGCTCGAAACAAAAATCGAAGAACTGCGCTACGTGCAGGATGACTCGGCGCTCGATATTTCCGAAGAGATCGCGCGCCTGCAGAGAAAAAGCCACGCGCTGACGAAAGATATCTATGCCGCGCTCAGCGCGTGGCAGATTGCGCAGGTCGCGCGCCATCCGCAGCGGCCGTACACGCTCGACTACGCCAATGGAATGTTCACCGGCTTCGAAGAGCTGCACGGCGATCGCACCTTCGCGGACGATCCGGCGATCGTCGGTGGTCTTGCCCGCTTTAACGATGAGCCGTGCATGGTCATCGGACATCAGAAAGGGCGCGACACCAAGGAAAAGATTTACCGCAATTTCGGCATGCCTAAACCGGAGGGCTATCGCAAGGCGTTGCGCCTGATGAAGCTTGCCGAGAAATTCTCGATCCCGGTATTTACGTTCGTCGACACGCCCGGCGCGTATCCGGGCGTCGGTGCCGAGGAGCGCGGGCAGTCGGAGGCTATCGGGCGCAACCTGTATGCGATGGCCGAGTTGAAGGTGCCAATCGTATGCACGATCATCGGCGAAGGCGGCTCCGGCGGAGCGCTCGCAATCGCAGTCGGCGACACGACGCTGATGTTGCAATACGCAACGTATTCGGTCATCTCCCCAGAAGGTTGCGCGTCGATTCTCTGGAAAAGCGCAGACCATGCAGCGGAAGCGGCCGAAACGCTGGGCATCACCGCGACGCGCCTCAAAGCGATGGGTCTCGTCGACAAGATCGTGCACGAGCCGCTCGGCGGAGCGCAGCGCGACCATGACGCCATGATGCTGAGCCTCAAGAAAGCCTTGCACGAGAGCTGGCGCCAGCTTCGCGAGCGGCCCGTCAACGAGCTCCTCGAATCAAGGTTCGAGAGACTCATCGGTTATGGCAAATTCAAGGAAGCCGCAACGAAGTAGCGCAGGCGCCGGGCTCGTGGCGCATGTCGGCGCGCGTGTCAGATCAGTCGTGCAACCGGGCGAGCGCCTCGTCGTAGGGTTGAGCGGCGGCGTGGACTCGGTCGTTCTGCTCGATGTGCTGGTGCGGCTGCGTACGCGATTGCGAGTTACCGTCACGGCCCTGCACGTCGACCATCAGCTGAGCCCCCGTCACAGGGATTGGGCGCGATTCTGCCGCGCATTGTGCAGAACTTTTGAAGTGCCGTGCCGGGTGATTCCGGTGACGCTCGCAACTGGGAACAGCCTCGAGCGCGCCGCTCGCGACGCGCGGTACGCAGCTTTTCGAGCGGCACGCGCGCAACACGTCGTGCTGGCGCACAACAAGGACGACCAGGCCGAAACGGTGCTCATGCAGCTGCTGCGCGGTGCCGGGGTCAGAGGTCTTTCCGCGATGGCGCTCGCGAGGCGCGACGCTGCCGACGCTGATTCATCTTCCAAGACGATTCTTCGACCGCTCCTGGAAATCTCGCGTAGCGAGATCGAGTCGTACGCGAGACACCGCAAACTGGAGTGGGTCGAAGACGAGAGCAATATTGATCGACGCTATCTGCGCAACTGGGTAAGGCACGACGTGCTGCCAGGAATCGAAGCGCGTGCACCGGCGTACCGCGACGCTTTTTCGCGGGCTGCGCGGCATTTAGGTGACGCGGCAAGCCTTCTTGATGCACTTGCGCGGATCGATGCAGCGCATGTGCTCGACGGTAACGCCATGCGCGTTGAAAAACTGCGCGAGTTCGACCTTGCACGCGCTCGGAACCTCGTGCGCTTTCTCATCAACGCGCGCGGCTGGCAAATGCCCGACGCGGTTCGCCTCGACGAGGCGTTGAGACAGGCCGTGACTTCGCGACAGGACGCGCGTCTGAGAGTCGATCTGGGGGCGTGTGAGCTCCGGCGCCACGGCTCGCTGATTCACCTGCTTCCGGCGCAAGGCGTGAGCACGACGGCGCTTCGTGTCACGTGGCAGGGCGAGCGGACGATTGCCGTGCCTGGGGCGGGCGGCGTCCTGGCAATGGTCCCGGGGCGCGGGGAGGGGATCAGCGTCGCGCGACTCGCACGGGCCGAAGTGACGATCCGGCGTCGCGAGGGCGGAGAACGGCTGCAACTTCGCGAAGGTGGACCGCGGCGCACAGTGAAAAACCTGCTGCAGGAAGCGCGCATGCCGCCGTGGCAGCGGGAGCGGCTGCCATTCATCTATTGCGGCAAGGCGCTCGCCTGCATCCCGGGTGTTGCGATCGACTGGCGCTTCATCGCAACGGGGAGTGAATCCTCGATCCTGCCGTCGTGGCGCGATGACGGCGGGTTTGGTGGGGGGGCGGACCTGCGTTAAGCCTCTGAAAACGCGCGCTTTTGCGCGCAATCGTGCTTTATTTAAAAGCGTCGTCGTGCTAACCTTGCCGGTTAGTCTGAAGACTTCAGGGGTGAATGAATGGCTGTTGAAAGAACATTGTCGATCGTCAAGCCCGACGCCGTGGCTAACAACGTGATCGGGCAGATCTATACCCGGTTCGAAGGCGCGGGTTTGAGGATCATTGCGGCGCGCATGATGCAGCTCTCGCGCGCGGACGCGGAAGGTTTTTACGCAGTACACAAGGCGCGGCCCTTCTTCAAGGATCTTGTCGACTTCATGACCTCGGGCCCCGTGATGATCCAGGTGCTCGAGGGCGACAGCGCCGTGCAGAAGAACCGCGACTTGATGGGCGCAACCGATCCGAAGAAGGCGGAGAAGGGCACTATCC
>JBKJPI010000645.1:0-2737 GCA_046595235.1 Burkholderiales bacterium
CTTCGACGAGGGGCACCGTTTCGCAGATCGGTCCACGAGCGGTATTGATGACATACGCGCCCTGCTTCATGGCCGCGACGGCCGACGTGTTGATCATCCCACGCGTCTCTTTCGTGAGCGGCGTATGTATCGACACGACGTCGGCCATTCCGAGGAGCTCCGATAGCGAGCGCGCGCGCGTGAACCCGAACGAGAGCTCGCTCCCGTTCGGCAGAAGCGGATCGTAAAAAGCCACGTTCATTCCAAAAGCCCGGGCGCGCAGCGCGGCAGCTGTACCGATGCGCCCAAGCCCGACGACGCCAAAGCAGGCGCCGCGCAGGCGTCGCGCGGTTACGTTGTGGGTGTGCGACCAGGCGTTCTGGAGATCGGCGCGCAGCGCGGCGTCGAGCGAGGCAGTGCCGCGGGCGAACGTGAGCATCATGGCGATCGCGCTGTCCGCGACTTCGGTCGTCCCGTAGTCGGGCACATTGCACACCGCAATCCCCGCCTTGCCGCATGCTTCGAGATCGACGATATCGAAACCTACGCCGTGCCGCACGATGATGCGCGTGCGCGAAAGGTGCTTAACGGCTGCCGCGTCGATCGGCATTCTCGCCGTGACGACGGCGTCAGCCCGTTCCCAGTCCTTGAGATCGATGGCGTCGAACGTTTTCTGCTGCGGATTCAGCAACTCCGCGTCAGTGCCGCTGACGGCCTCTTCAATATCGAGCGACTTCGCCCGGCTGTCCACATACAGAATCGTAAAAGGCACGCTCTCTCCTTCGTCCGAAAGTGCACACCTACTTTCGGCCGGCAACGGAAGTTAGCACCAAAGGCTTCGGGCGGCCGGGCGCCTTTGGTGGTGTAATAACTAGACCCAAGAAAAACCGAATGGTAGTGCAACGCGCTGGTGTTTCGTAGCAGTTTCGAGCTGAATCGTCGGGCTTGGCCCGCGATTCAATTCAAATTGATTGTTCCGGCGCAAAGTAGCGGTGCACTTTGCGACGAAGGAGAGATTTATGACCTCAGAATTGCGCAGGCTCGAAATTCCATCGGTGAAAGACCGCGTGAGCGCCGACGAATGGGACATGCGCGTGAATCTGGCGGCTTGTTACAGGCTCGCAGCGCATTACCGTATGACCGACCTCATTTATACGCACATCTCCGCGCGCGTACCGGGGCCCGAGCACCACTTCCTCATCAACGCGTTCGGACTGTTATGGGACGAGATCAGCGCGTCGACGCTCGTCAAGGTCACCCTCGACGGCGAGATCGTCGACGATCCCACGGGCAACGGCATCAATCGCGCAGGATATGTCATTCACAGCGCTGTGCATCGGGCGCGCCCTGACGTGGTCTGCGTCATGCACACGCACACAGCAGCGGGCATCGCAGTCTCTGCGCAGGAAGATGGCCTGCTGCCGATCTCACAGCACGCGATGCGCTTTAAGAACAGCATCGGCTACCACGACTATGAAGGGCTCGCCCTGAACCTGGAAGAGCAGGCGCGGCTCGTCCATGACCTGGGCGAGCACAAAGCGATGATTCTGCGAAACCATGGTCTCCTCACCTGCGGCGAATCGATCCCACAGGCGTTCGATCTTATGTATTACCTCGAGCGCGCGTGTCAGACGCAGATCAATGCGCTCGCCGGCGGCGCGAAGCTGCGGATGCCGCCAGCTCACGTCGCCGACCATACGGCGCAGCAGTTCAAGGGGCTGCCTTACAAGCTGAACAACACCGAGTGGAAAGCGCACCTGCGCATGCTCGAGAAGACCGACGCCTCGTTCAGGAATTAGGCGCTCAGTAAGACCTCGGTTCTGAGTAAGTGCCGCGCGCGATCCACTGTCGCCGGCGCGGCGCCCATGGACGGGACATGAACCGTTTGAGGCGGGACCTTGAATGGTGGAAAGCGCGGCGAGCTCGCGCTCAGCGCCGCTTAGCGCTGCCCGGTAACCCGGCGCCGCACTTCCGGCAAAATGCCGCGTCGGCTTCGTGATCGACGGCGCCGCACACGGCGCATTTCGCATCTTCCGCATGTCGCCCGCGGAAATGTTGCGCGGTCATCTCCGACGACACGATTCCAGTCGGCACCGCGAGTATCCCCCAGCCGATCAGCATCATGCTCGACGCCAGCGTGCGCCCTATATCCGTACGCGGAACAATGTCCCCGTAGCCGACCGTCGTCATAGTCGTGATCGCCCAGTAGACTGCCATGGGAATACTGGTGAATCCCCGCTCCGGGCCTTCGATCACGTACATCAGCGTGCCGATGATGAGCACGATCATCACCACAACTGACAGGAACACCATGATCTTGCGGCGGCTCGAGGCCAGCGCAGCGCCCAGCAGGTGGTATTCGCTGAGATACGCAGTCAGCTTGAAGATCCTGAAGACGCGCAGCAGCCGCAGAATTCGCACGTCGATGAGAACGTGCGCTTCGGGGAAGAAAAAAGCGAGGTAGGTCGGCAGAACTGCGACCAGATCGACGATGCCGAAGAAGCTCGTGGCGTAGCGCATCGGGTGCTTGATACAGGCCAGGCGCAGGATGTATTCAATCGTGAAAAGTATCGTGAATACCCATTCCGCCGCATTGAGGAGGGTGCCGTGCTGCCTGGAGACGCTCTCGACACTGTCCGCCATCACCGCCGCGACGCTCAGCACGATCGCTGCGATCACTATGCAGTCGAAGAGCTTGCCGGCGGGTGTGTCGGACTGGAAGACGGTCTTGTAGAGACGCAGCTGCCATCCGCCAGCG
>JBKJPI010000284.1:0-7431 GCA_046595235.1 Burkholderiales bacterium
AGGGACCAGCAGCCCAAAGTCGCGCTCAATATCAGGAGCCCGGAAGAAAAATTCGAGCTGCGCGCCGAGAACGAGTGGCCGCTCGCGCGCACGCAGTGGACGAAATACTACCTGCAGCCGAAGGCGCACGCGCTCGGCACGGACGTTCCGGACGAACAGACGACGATCACCTATGAAACCACGGGCGACGGCGTCACCTTCATGACGCCGCCGATGGCGCGCGCGCTCGAGATTACCGGCCCTGTTGCGGTGAAGCTGTGGGTTTCATCGGACACGACTGACGCCGACCTCTTCGTGGTGCTGCGCCTGCTGGATCCACAAGGGAAGGAAGTGAGCTTCATCGGCTCCAACGATCCGCGCACGCCGATCGGCATCGGCTGGCTTCGCGCCTCGCACCGCAAGCTCGATCCGAACGAGAGCAAGCCGTACCGTCCCTATCACACGCACGACGAAGAGTTGCCCCTTAAGCCCAACGAAGCGGTCGAGCTCGACATTGAAGTCTGGCCGACATGCATCGTTGCGGCGCCCGGCTATCGGCTCGCGCTGACTGTGCGCGGAAAGGACTATGAATACGACGGCACCGACGCCGGCATCGCGAACGCCGCCTATCCGATGAAAGGCGTGGGCCCCTTCACCCACACCAACCCAAAGGACCGCCCACCGGAGCTATTCGGCGGCAAGAACACGCTGCACTTTGCAAAGGGCAAGGCGCCATACGTGCTGCTGCCGGTGATTCCAGGCTGACTTACCGATAGAGCCTCTGCTTCTCGAGCCAGCTCTGGATCAGCGCGGCAATCTCGTCGCTGTTCCTGTCCATCATGATCATGTGCGAGTTGCCGCGGATGCCGGCCTTCGGCAGATCGATGACTTCGGCTTTGCCGCCGGCGGCATTCACCGCGTTGGTGAAGTTCACGCCGATGCCGCGGATCTTCGGCCAGCGCGCGTCCTGCTCGATGTAGTCGCCATAGATCGCAAGTATCGGCGTGTTCTTCAGCACCGCGGCCTGCGTTACGTCCCCCGCATTCGCGGGCTCCACTGCGATCAACGCTTTGACTTTGTCGGGCCGCGCCTGCGCCACGCGAAAGCCGAAGAGGCCCGATTGCGAGTGCACGAGAATGACGCACGGACACACCTTGTCCACGAGCTCGGTATAGGCCGCGATCGTCGCGTCGTCGGTCGTCGTCCAGCGCGGAACGTTCTGTTTGACGAACTGGTTATAGCCTTCCACCGGGAACTGGTTGCCTGGAAGCACGCGGCGTTTCGCAGGATCGTTGCTCCACGAGCCTGCACCCTGTCCGATGCGAAAGCGCTCGAACGGATTTTCCTTGGTGAGGAATACGGGCTCGCCTTTGAACACGTCGGGATACATCGCCCACCCCGAGCGTCCGCGCTCGACCGCATCCGAGTTGTAAACGCTCCAGCCTTTTTTGATGAAGTAGTTGAGCCAGCCTTCGCGCCCGTCGGGCGTCGTCTCGTAGGTAACGCCGGTGAGGCCGCCGCCGTGCCACATGAGAAGGGGCAGGGCACCGCGCTTTGTTGCCGGGATGAAATACTGAACGTAAGACTGCTCGACCACGTAGGTGCCGTTCGGATCGACCTTCGCCGGCACGCCGCCGGGCGTGAAGAGAACTTCGCGCACGGGCTTGCCTGTTATCGTGACCTCGCGTCCACCAACATGAAATGATCCCATCCGCTCGAGCGCGATCGGCGCCTGTGCAGCGCAGCCGGCGACGCTCGCTGCAGCGAGCGCGTAGAGCCCCAACCGTTTAACACGTCGGACAGACCACGCTCCAGCGATAGTGTGAAGCGCCGGGCGCTTCACGCTTCGTTCGTCCTGAGCGCAACGGTGGGGAGTCGAAGGTTGAGCGTCCATGGCTTTGCCTTTCCATGCGGGTGAATGTGAATTCGATGAGTATATCGACGAACGCCCACGTGACGAAGCCGTGCGGCGAGTCTTATGCTGGATGCCATGGGTTGCGCTTGACAGCCTTTGTCGCGAGCGTCGATAGTGAGCCATAAAAAAGTCACAGGGCTCGAGCTCGAGTGCGCTGAACACGAGCCCGACGCACTAAAAACAAAAGCTTCTCTCGCCTCGTCTGCCGGAAGAGGGTAGGGTGGGGGCAACATGACCGAATCGGGACAACTATGAGTGAAACACACACCTACTCCGGCGCCGAGCGCCGCGCGCGCGACCGGCTGCGTGGCATCCAGCTTCGCCGCCGGCAGGAAGCGCAGGTCGAAGAAGAAAGGCGGCAGCGCGAGCGCGGCGGCTTCGACATCGCGGCAGCGCTCGAGCTGCACCTTGACGAGCATAAAACGCGCCGCGCGATGATGCAGCTGCTCGAGCAATGGCTGGCGGACGCGCGTAACGAGCAGGGCGCCACCGACGTCGCTTACGTCAGTGCAGTCGAACGCGCGATCGAGGCCATGAAAAGCTCACCGGATGTCGAGACGGCGATCGCGGTCTTGCAGAGGCAGTATCAGAGTTGAACGTCGTGCAACGAGTCCTCGAAGCCGCAGTGCTGGCGGCCGCGCTTGCCGTCGCGTTTCCCGCGGGCGCCGCGCAGGCCTTTCCCACCAAGCCCGTGCGCCTCATCGTAACGAGCGGTCCGGGCGCAGGCGTCGATTTCTACGCCCGTGTGCTCGCGCATGGACTCACCGAAAGCTACAGGCAGCAGATCGTGGTGGAGAACCGCCCCGGCGCAGGCGGACTGATCGGCGCGGGCTCGATCGCAGCGGCCACGCCCGACGGATACACGATCGGCATCGCTTCGACGGCGCATGTCGTCGCACCCGTGCTTCAGGCGAAGCCGCCGTATCGGCCGATCGACGACTTCGCGCCCATCGCGTTGCTCGGAACGATTCCGTCGATCATCGTGTCGAGCGGCACGCTGCCCGTGAAAAGCGTTCAGGAGCTGATTGCGCTCGCAAAGCCGAAGCCGGGGCAGTTCAACTACGCATCGCTCGGAGACGGTACGGCGGCGCACCTTCAGGCCGAGATCTTCAATCGCGCTGCAGGCATCAAGGTCACGCACGTTCCGTTCAAGTCCGTGGCCGATGTGCACAGCGCGATCACTTCAGGCGACGTGCACTTCCTGGTCTTTCTCGTGCCGTCTTCGATGCCGCTCGTCAAAGCCGGCAAGGCGCGCGCGCTCGCGGTGACGAGCCCGAAGCGCATCGCTGTTCTTCCGGATGTGCCGAGTGTCGCCGAAGCCGGCGTGCCGGGTGGGGAATGGGAAGCGCTCGTCGGCGTCGTGGGCCCGGCGAAAATGCCGCGCGATGTGATGATGAAACTGCACCGCGACATCGCTGCGGTGCTGCGGACGAGTGAAGCGCGCGAGCGCTTCGCCACCCAGGGCACCACGCCGACGCCGGAAGTTACGCCGGAGCGATATGGCGCGCTGCTCAAACGCGAATACGACACTTACGTGAAGCTGCTCGGGGAGCTCGGCATCAAGCCGAAATGATCTTCGAGCAGGACGTCGCGATTCCGGTCAGCGACGGGAACGTGCTGCGGGCGAACGTCTTCCGTCCTCCGCACGAAGGGCGCTACCCGGTCGTGCTCGCGCAGGGCATCTACGGCAAGGACGTGCATTTCGCCGACGCCTTCGCGCCGCAATGGGAAAAGCTGCTGAAGCTTTATCCCGGACTCTGCTCCGACGGCTCGACAGGACGCTTCCTTCGCTGGGAGACCGTCGATCCCGAGCGCTGGGTGCCCGACGGTTTCGTGGTGGTACAGGTCGATTCCCGCGGCAGCGGCAAATCGCCGGGATTCCTCGACCCGTATTCGCCGCGTGAAATTCAGGACTACTACGATGCGATCGAGTGGGCGGCGAGCGCGCCCTGGGCGAACGGCAAAGTGGGGCTCATCGGGATCTCGTATTACGCCATCAGCCAGTGGCTCGTCGCGGCGTTGAGGCCGCCGCATCTCGCCGCGATCGTGCCATGGGAAGGCGCGTGCGACCATTACCGCGACTGGAGCTATCACGGCGGCATGCAGAGCGGCTTCGCCGCCGCGTGGTGGCCGCGCCAGGTGCTCGTCAACCAGCACGGGAACGCCGCGAGTCACTATCGCGACCGCGACACCGGTGAGCGCACGACCGGCCCGGCACTGAGCGAAGCATTGCTCGCGGGAAACCGCGTCGACTATCCCGCCGAGCTCCTGCGTCATCCGCTCGATGACGCATGGCATCGTGAGCGCACGCCCGATCTCGCGCGCATCGACATACCGGTGCTCTCCGCAGGCAACTGGGGCGGGCCTGGCGTGCACCTGCGCGGGAACATCGAAGGCTTCATGCGTTGCGGCGCGCGCGAAAAATGGCTTTCGATGCACGTCGGCACGCATTACGAAAGCTTCTACCTGCCCGAGTACGTCGCGATGCAGAAGCGCTTTCTCGCGCATTACCTCAAAGGCGTCGACAACGGCTGGGAGCGCGAGGCGCGCGTGCAGCTTTCGATACGACGGCCTGACGGCGCCTCGCGGCGCATGGAGCACGAGCTCCCGCTCGCCCGCACCGCGTGGAGGAAGCTCTATCTCGATGCGGGCGCACGCAGTATCGGGCGCAGTAATCGGGTGTCGGAGTCGCGCGTCGCCTACGAAGCTGCGGGTGAGGGCGTGACGTTCACGAGCGCGCCGTTCGACGAAGAGATCGAAATCACCGGCTTCACCACGCTGCGGCTCTGGGTCTCGTCTTCGACCGCCGACACGGACTTTTTCGCGACGCTGCGCGCGTTCGGTCCCGACGGTCGCGAGGTGATCTTCGACGGCGCGCACGAGCCCACACCCGTCAGCCGCGGCTGGCTGCGCGCGTCGCACCGCGCGCTCGATGCGAAGCGTTCGACGCCGCATCGCGTTTTCCACGCGCATCGCGAAGTCGAGAAGCTCACGCCCGGAGCGCTCTACGCGGTCGACGTCGAGATCTGGCCCACGAGCATGGTCTACCCCCGCGGTTATCGCCTGGCTCTCACGATCACCGGGCGCGACTACGAGATCGAAGGCATCCCCGGGCGCATCCTGCATCGCCCTCCGGCGCCCGGCGGCACCGCCACGATCGTCACCGGCGCCGAACACGCGTCGTACCTTCTGCTGCCCCTCATTCCCGAATCGCTCTGAGCCGCATCCAGAAGCGCGTGCCCGGGGGTGAGTGCATTGTGGTGAGATTCGACGGTATTCTGTTGCGATGAATAACACGACCGATCGCCGCCCCTTCGCGGGCATCAAAGTGCTCGACGTGACGCGCGTCCTCGCGGGTCCGTTCTGCTCGTATCAGCTTGGGCTCATGGGCGCCGACGTGATCAAGATCGAAAAGCCCGGTCGCGGAGAATCGGTGCGCTGGCGCGTCGACAACGACCCGGAATACGGCAGGCGCGGCATGTCGCTCGGCTTCATGACCCAGTCGTCAAACAAGCGCTTCATCACGATCGATCTCGACAAGCCGGAAGGCCGCGAAGTGTTTCTCAAGCTCGCCGAGCGCTGCGATGTCGTCGTCCAGAATCTGCGCACCGGCTCCGCCGATCGCCGCGGGGTCGGTTACGCCGAGGTGAAGAAGGTCAACCCGAAGGTCATCTTCTGCTCGATTACGGCCTACGGAAACACCGGCCCGAAGGCGAGCGACCCGGCATACGACGCGGTGGTCCAGGCATGGACGGGTTTCATGAGCACCACGGGCACGCCCGAGACCGGCCCGCTCAAAGCCGGGCCGCCGATCATCGATTATGGAACCGGCATGTGCGCCGCGTTCGCCGTGGCCTCTGCGCTGTTCCAGCGCACCCGCACGGGCGAAGGGCAGTACATCGATCTCTCGATGCTCGATGCAACGATCACTCTGATGGCATCGACCGTCACCGAGTATCTGAATACCGGTGTGCCGCCGAAGCCCTCCGGCAATAACGCCGCGAGCCGCGCGCCGGCATCAACGACGTTCAACACCGCCGAAGGTTTGCTCGCGATCGCGTGCAACGAAGAGCACCAGTTCCGGGCATTCATGACGACCCTTGGCCTCGCGCCGCTGCTCGAAGAAGAGCGCTACCGCGAGCCCGCCGCGCGCCGCGAGAACGTGCCAGGCTTACGCGTGGCGATCCAGAGCGCGTTGATGACGCGCGGCGCCGCGGAGTGGGAAGCGCTGCTCAATCCCGCCGGAGTGCCGGCCGGGCGAGTGCGCACGGTTCCCGAAACCATGGCCGAGGCGCAGGTCGCGTCGCGCGAGCTCTTCCATACTTTTCCGAGCGCGGCTACCGGGCTACCCGGCGACCTTCAGGTTCCGCTCGCGCCGTTTCGATTTGCGCACGACGGTCCGCGCGCCGACACGCCGCCGCGCACGATCGGCGCGGACACCGATGCGGTGCTGAGCGAGCTCGGCTATGACGACGCGGCGATCGCGCGCCTCCGGGCAGCGAAAGCGATTTAGCAGGCCGCGGTATAGCGGGCTCCAGCAGCGTCCACCCTGTCAGTCGATTTTGGCGCCGGATGCTTTCACGACACGGGCCCATTTCACGAGTTCGGCTTTCACGTGCGAAGCGAGCTCTTCCGGCGTGCCGGTTACCGGGTTCGAGCCCTGGCTGGCGAGGCTCGCGGCAACCTGCGGGGTCGCGACAATGCGTCTCACTTCCGCGTTCAGCCGCGTGAGTAGTTCGCGCGGCGTTCCCGAACGCACGAAAAGGCCGTACCACTGAACCATCTCGTAATTCGGCACGGTGTCCGCGATCGGCGCGATATCGGGCACGACAGGTGAGCGCTTGAGTGTGGTGACGCCGAGCACGCGCAGTTTCCCCGCCTTCACGTGCGGAAGCGCGAGCGGAACGGGGCTGAACATCGCGCTCACTTCGCCGCCCAGGAGCGCCGTCATCGCCTGCGGACTGCCTTTGTACGGGATGTGCACGATGTTCGCGCCGGACAGCGACTTGAACACTTCGCCCGCGAGATGGGCCGGCGTGCCGCTGCCCGAAGACGAATAGTTGAGCTCACCCGGTCTCGCCTTCGCGAGCGCGATCAGCTCTTTCACGTTCTTCGCCGGTACGGAAGGATTCACCACGAGAATGTTCGGCACGTAGGCCAGCATCGTCACCGGGTCCAGATCCCGCGCGGTGTCGTACGGGAGCTTGTACAGGCTGGGCGCGATGGTGATCACGCCCGCGGTGCCGATCAGCAGCGTCTGGCCGTCCGCAGGCGCCTTCACGACCGACTCGATTGCGGAAACTCCACCGGCGCCGGGCCGGTTGTCCACCACGACCGGCTGCCCCCACGCTTCGCTCAGCTTCTGGGCGACCACGCGCGCGACCTGGTCCGGATTGGCTCCGGCGGGAAACGGCACGACGAAGCGGATCGGCTTACCCGGCGGCGATTGCGCGAAAGCGGCGGCTGCGCATCCGAGCTGAAGGGTGAGGGCGATGACCAAGTGGAGGCGTGGCATGAATGTTCCCGTCGGTTAGTGC
>JBKJPI010000296.1:0-5545 GCA_046595235.1 Burkholderiales bacterium
CTTTTGAGCGAAAGAGCAAGTTAGCACAAAGGCTTCGGGCGGCCGGGCGCCTTTGGTGCTGTAAAGGCAACGAAGAAACAGTGGTATGCATCCCGCGGTTGTTTCGTGGCACTTTCAGGCTGAATCGGCGGGCTTGGCCCGCGATTCAGTTCAAATTTTAATCGGCGCAAAGTAGGGGTTCACTTTGCGACGTAGCGCTTAATCGACGCAAAGTAGGGGTGCACTTTGCGGCGCATGTCTAGGACATTCCGGAAAGCCCTGCTTTCGCGCATTGCTCGTCCTGATCCCCGGTCACTCCGCTGACGCCGACTGCGCCGACGACTTTGCCGCCGCTGAAAATGGGAACGCCGCCCGGAGATGCCACCACGCCGGGCAGCGTCATGACTGCCGGGCCTGTTTTCGCAATGGCGTCCACGAACGCGCGTGTCGGGCGACGATACATGGCGGCTGCGCTCGCCTTGTCCACGGCAATTCTGGCACTCGCTGACTGCGTGTTGTTCATGCGCTCGTAGTACACCAGCGAGCCGTGCGTATTCACGACCGCCACGGCCACGTTCCATTTGTTCGTCTGACATTCGGCGACGACGCCCGCGGCGATTTTCTTCGCCACTTCGATGGTGATGTCCGCGCCGTAATCCGGCCGCGGCGCCTCTCCCGCGTGAGCAACGGCACCTGCGGACGCGAGAATGAAAAGACCCTGTATTACTCTTTTGAACGTTGACATGAGCGCTCCCTTGGTTTGATTGTTAAACGCGCGAGCTAAGATACGCTGGCAACCTCTTGTGCGCAAACCACGCCGACATCCGGCGCGCCGTACCTGGCTTCAAACCCGCACGGGCGGGCAGCACTATTTTGGGGGTTTTGCCCACAGGAAGAACAGGGAGCCCACGGCGGCCAGCAGCGCCAGGATCGTGAACCCGGTGCGGTAATTCCCCGTCCAGTCAGCGAAAGCGCCCGCGACGATCGGGCCGCCGATATTGCCGAACACGGTAATCAGCGTGGAAAGCCCGATGATCATGCCGATCGAGCGCCGGCCGAAGTAATCGGCTCTGATCGCCTGCATGAAAGGCCCGCGGAGACCCCACGCGGTGCCGTGGACGAGCGCTGATACCGTCAAAATCACCGGGCCTGTTGCGTAGGTGAGCATGAGGAGACCCGCGGCATGCATCAGCATGCACCCTGCGGCGACGAGGCGCTTTTCGAACTTGTCACCGATCACCCATCCGAGCATCACCCCGATGAACTGCCCTGCCGTGACAAGTGTGAACATGAACGTGGCGAGCGCGAGCGAATAGCCGAGCCCTTCCTTGATATGCGTGATCGCGTGCACGTTCACCGCCTGCACGACGAGCAGTGAGAGCGCGTGGCCGATTGCAATCAGCCAGAAAGCGCTGGTGCGAAGCGCCTCGCGCGCAGTGAACATGCGCTGAGCCGGCACCTCGACGTGGCCGGCACCTTTGGGCGCAACGGGGAGCCCGTCGATCGTCTCGCCGTGGTCCTCGGGGCGACTGCGGATCACGCGTGCGAGCGGCCAACCGACGAGTATGGCGATGACGCCGGAGCCGAAAGCGGTCGGCCGCCAGCCGAACGTTTGCATCGACCACGCAACGACAACAACGAACATCCCGCCGAGCGCGCCGCCGAACTGCAGCATCGAGAGCGCCCGCGCCCGGCGCTTTTCAAACCACTGGATGATCGCAACGCTCACTGGGAAGTTGCTGCAGAGGCTCGCACCGAGTGCGAGCACCACGAACGCGGCATAGAACTGCGCGAGCGAATCAATCTGGCTTAACAGCATGAAGCCGACGCCAAACAGGACGATGCCGGCGCGGATGATGTGCTGTGCACCAAAGCGATCGACCATCCAGCCCATGACGGGACCGAGCAGCGCGGTCTCCGTTGATTTCAGCGCGGCCGCGCCCGAGAGTGCGGTCTTGCTCCAGCCCCGCTCTTCGACGAGAACTGCAACGTATGCACCGAAAGCCTGGTTCAGCAGCATGCTCTGCAGAAACTGCAGTGCGCCGCCGGCAGCTACGATGCGCCAGCCGTAGAAGGTCTTCATGAGATGGGCTCGAGGATAACGCAAGTGCCACAACTCGATGGTCGTCGCGCTATGATCAAGGCGTTCTTAATAATCAATTCGATTCAACGGAGGACTCCATGAAAGTCACACCCCGTCTGGTACTGCTTACGCTTTTGTCCTGCGCCGGAACGGTGGCCATCGCCGCGGACGCTGCGGCGGACTATCCGAGCCGACCGATTCGTTTCATCACACCGTTCGTGGCGGGCGGCCCGAGCGACATCCTCTCGCGTCTTCTCGGTCAGAAGCTGACCGAGAGTTGGGGCCAGCCTGTCATTGTCGATAACCGCGGAAGCGCCGGCGGCATCGTCGGCTTCGAGATCGGTGCGAAAGCGCCGCCGGACGGATACACGCTTCTGCTTGCCACCTCGGCCGGGCTCACGGTCAACCCCAGTGTGTATCGGAAGCTGCCCTATGATCCTCAGCGCGACTTTCAACCGATCACGCAGGTCACCGCCGGGCCGTACCTGATGGTGGTCAACCCTTCGGTGCCGGCCAAGTCCGTCCCGGAATTCATCGCGCTCGCCAAAGCGAAACCCGGGCAGCTCAACTTTGCGACGACCGGAACCAACAATCTGCTCGCGATGGAGCTCTTCAACCATCTGGCCGGCATCAAGACCGTGGCCATCAGCTACAAAGGAACGGGGCAGGCCGTGAGCGCAGTCGTCGGCGGCGAAGTGCAGACGTTCATCATCAACCCGCTCGTCGGCGTGCCTCAGGTGAATGCGGGGAAGCTGCGCGCGCTCGCCGTTACAAGCCCGAAGCGCAACGCGGCTTTCCCCGATCTGCCGGCGATTGCCGAAACGCTGCCCGGCTTTCAGGAGGTGGTGTGGCACAGCGTGGTCGTCCCCATCCAAACGCCGAAGCCAATCGTCGCCAAGCTCTCGAAAGAGCTCATCAGGATTCTGCGGCTTCCAGAGATCAAGGAGCGCTTCGCAAGCCAGGGTCTCGAGGCCGTGGGATCGACGCCTGACGAGCTCAGCGCGCTCATCAAGAAGGAAACTGCGATGTATGCGGCAGTGGTCAAGCAGATCGGCTTTCAGCCGCAGTAACGCAAATGGATGCTGGGCGCCCCAGGACAGACCACCTGATGTTATAACGTTGTTATAATCCCAGTCATGAAAGTCACAGTGCGCAGAATCGGCAACTCGCTGGGGGTGATCATTCCCAGGGCCGTATTGAAAGCATGGCGCATTGGCGAGGGCGACTACCTCTCCGTCGGGGACGAGGGCATCCGTCCGCCTGCGCCTGCCGCATCCACGCATGACACTCTGGACGAGCTCAAACGCAGGCTTGCGGCCGCAGTTGCCGCGCATTACCCAGCACAGGAGATTCGAGCGCACAGCCTTGCGAATCTCCACCGCTGGAACAGCGACAACGTATGGGTTTCAGCCTACGACGAGTGGAAGCAGATTCTCGTTAGCGGGGACGATGGAAAGCTTTTCGCTACTATGCTGGGCCGGGATGAAAATTCAACGCGTCTACGGCAATCACCGCCGTATGTCGGGCTCCTCCCGCGCCAACAAGTTGAACGGCTCAATGAAGAAGCATCACGTTGATCACGTGCTCAGGGCTGCGGCCACGATAACCGGCGAGAAACGATTCATCATCGTAGGAAGCCAGTCGTTGCACGCGAAATTCCCTGACGTGGCCGACACTATTGCAATGTCGGTGGAAGTGGATCTGATAGCCGCGAAAAACGTAAATCGAACCGAATGGCTCAACGCGATCGGGCAGGATTCGACTTTCCACGAGCAATTCGGGTACTACGCTGACCCAGTGGATGAGACGACGGCTACGCTTCCGAAAGGCTGGAAAGCGCGACTTGTGCATCTACCCCCAGGTGACACCAAAGGGGTCATCGGCCTGTGCCTGGAGACTCACGATCTGGCGATCTCCAAGTATGTCGCTCGACGAGAAAAAGATCGCCGGTTCACGCGTGAGCTTGCCCAACGGGGATACACGCGCCAGGCGCAGCTCCTCGAGCTTCTCGGCGTTACACCCGTTGCCGCAGATGTGAAGGCGCGTATCGCGGCTGACATCAAGGCTGATTTCCGCCGCCGCAATCCGCCGAGTTCCAGGACTTGATAGGGAAACCGAGTTGGGCGACGACTAAGCGGAATGCGGCCGCGATCGGCATGCGGATGCACCGAATAGTGAAAGCGGGCGGAGAGACGTTTGGGCCCCTCTGATCGGAAGCAGATAGGCGGAAAAAACTCATGAAGTACCGGGCGTTCGGCCGCAGCGGCATCGAGGTCTCGGAAATCGTTTTCGGCGGCGGCAATGTCGGCGGCATCCTCATCCGCAAGGATGACGCGACGAAGCGCGAGGCGATTCGCCGGGCGATTGCCGGCGGGATCAACTGGATCGATACGGCAGCGCAGTATGGCGACGGCAAGTCAGAGGAAGCACTCGGATGGCTGCTGCCGGAATCAGGGGCAGCGCCCTGGCTCTCGACCAAGTTCGGTCTCGATGTAGCGAATCTGGAGGACATTCCCGCGCAGATCGAGGCGTCCCTGACGGCAAGCCTCGCCCGGCTCAAGCGTTCGTCGGTCGACCTGCTGCAGCTTCACAATCGGATCGGCCGCGAAGCCGGCGGGCGGGTGATGACGGTCGAGCAGATCCTCGGCAGGAACGGTGTGGCCGACGGGCTCGAGCGGCTGCGCGACAAGGGGCTCATCCGTCACATGGGGATTACCGCCATCGGCGAGGCCGCATCCGTGTGCGAAGTGATCGCAAGCAGGCGGTTCGATTCGGCACAGGTCTATTACAACCTGCTCAATCCAAGCGCCGGCCGGAACATGCCCGCGGCGTGGACCGGGCAGAACATGCGCGGCATCATCGAAGCCTGTCGCAAAAACGCTGTCGCGGTAATGGCAATTCGTATTTTTGCTGCCGGCGTCATTGCCACGGACGAGCGGACCGGGCGTGAGAGCGTTCTCATCAGCGAAACGAGCGTTGTGGAGGACGCACGCAAGTCGAAGGCGGTGTTCGACGCGATCGGGACCGAACATGGAACGCGCGCGCAAATCGCTTTACGCTTCGTGCTGACGAACCCCGATGTCTCCTGCGCCGTGATCGGCAGTGCGGAGCTGCAACATGTCGACGAGGCGCTGGAGGCGGCCGCGATGGGGCCGCTTTCGCCGGACGTGATGGCCGGTCTCGATGCGCTGTATGACACCGATTTCGGGCGCGTGTAGCCATCTCCGATATCCAAAAAGGGAAACAACGCTTGACAGTCATTCGCGGCATCCGCCGCCACGCCTGCCGAAATTTTAAAATTTCCGGACGGCTTGGGTTTTTCATCGCAGTGAGCGTGATGCTTGCCAGCGGCTGCTCGCGGCTGCCGGTCACCGACCAGACACCGCTCAAGCCGAGGACCCTCGCCGAGCTGCAGGGATATCTCCTCAGCAACAAGCCCGATGTCGATCTCTTCAGGTTGCGCGGGCCCTTTGCCGTTGCCAT
>JBKJPI010000605.1:0-5703 GCA_046595235.1 Burkholderiales bacterium
CTCCGGTGAAACAGCATTGCCGACGCGACATTCCGCTTCTACGCCGAGGATGAACGCATGCAGGAGCTGTGCACCCGTCACGGACCGATGTTCGGCGAGCGCCATTGCCGCCGCCGCAACTGGCACGGTCGGGTGGATCACGGTCTTCATGTGCGTATCGTCGTAGTCGAGAATATTCGACGCGAGCGCGTTGACGAGGGCCGCGTGAAGCGCATCGAGCTTTTCAGTGCGACCGAGCAGCGTCGCGACGCGAGGACCTGAGAAAGGGTCGACCGCCGCCATGGCGCGCTCAACGGTTTCATCGCGGCAGCCGCCGATCGCACAGCCGAGCCAGTTGAGGAGCGCCCGCTTGCCCTCGTGGCGTATGGCCTGCGGAATATCGCTCCAGCGGGACCTCGCGATAAACCGCGCGAGGGACTGCGTCTCGTTCATGGGTGGTGACCGGAGATGAAGCTCCAAGCGCGTGCGGTTTTCATTCCGCTTTCAGCCCCGCTGCCTTCACTACTTTCGCCCACTTGACGATCTCCGCCGCGAAAAAAGCGCGGAATTCCGCGGGACTGCTGCCAACGCCTTCAGCACCCAGCGTTGCGAGGCGCGCCTTCATGTCGGTCTGCGACAGCGCTTTGGTTGTCTCCCCATGCAACCGGGTAACGACGGCCTGCGGGGTGCCCGCAGGAAGGAACAAGCCGTTCCAGCCGACGATCTCGTAGCCTTTCAGCCCCGCTTCGTCGAGCGTCGGCAGATCCGATGCCAGGGCCGATCGCTTGAGGCCGCTCACCGCGAGCGCGCGCAGCTTCCCCGACTTCGCAAACGGCAGCGTGCTCGGGATGTTCTCGAGCATGACCTGGATCTGGCCGCCGACGAGATCGGTCAGCGCAGGACCGCCGCCCTTGTACGGCACGTGCGTCATCTGCACGCCGGCCATCGTCTTCAACATCTCGCCCGCCAGGTGGGGGGTGGTACCGGCGCCGCCCGAGCCGAAGTTGAGCTTGTTCGGGTTCGCTTTAGCGTAGGTGACAAAGTCCTGAACCGACTTCGCCGGTATGGAGGGATGGACGACCAGCATGAGCGGCGCCGAAGCAACCAGCGTCACCGGCGCGAGGTCGTTCCGCGTGTCGTATGGAAGCTTCCTGTAGAGGCTCGGGTTGACCGCGAGCGTGAGGCTCATCATGAGCAGCGTATAACCGTCTGCCGGCGCCTTGGCGGCGATATCGGTGCCGATGATGCCGCTCGCGCCGCCGCGGTTGTCCACCACGACCTGCTCTCCAAGGCTCTCCGAAAACTTCTGCCCGATCAGGCGCGCCATGATGTCGTTCGATCCGCCCGGTGCGAAGGGCACGACGAGGCGAATCGCCTTGGTCGGATACGGCGCCCCGGCCGCCGCAGTCGCTGACTGTGCGCATGGAATGCCGAGCGAGACAAGTGTGCAGCAGAGTGCGGTGCCGAGCGTAGGCCGTTGCATGGTGTTTCCCGTTGTGTGGGGTAATGGTGAGGGGCTTCACCCTGGAAAGTGGGTGTCGTTGCGTACAGTAAACTCGCGCTAAGGAGGTGTCGAGCATGTTCGATCTCGTTATTCGCAGCGACCGCGTCGTCACACCGTCGGGCGTAGGTGCCTGCGACGTGGGCATTCAGGGCGACAAAATCGTTGCGGTCGCGGCCGTGGGTACGTTCGGGACGAACAGCGCCGAACGGCTGATCGACGCGACGGGCAGTATCGTGATGCCCGGCGGAATCGATCCGCACGTGCATTGCAAATGGTACTCGCCGCAGCCGGACGGCACCGTGGTGCAGACCGATCCACCCGCGGTCGTCAGCCGCGCGGCGTTGTACGGCGGCACGACCACGTTGCTCGATTTTGCGCGCTGGACGCACGGAAAAACGGTACAGCAGGCGATCGCGGACCGCCACGAGGACTGGACCGCCCAGTGCTATTGCGACTACAGCTTCCACGTCATGATCGAGGGCGAGCTGCCGCCTGAGATCTTCGATCAGATCGGGGAGGCGGTGCGTTCGGGCTATCCAACCGTCAAGATATTCACCACGGACATTACGCCCAGTCGCCGGGGCCGCATGGTCGATTTCGGTGATATCTGGGAAGTCTTCAAGGTGGTCGCGCAGGAGCGCGGCCTGTGCGTGATGCATTGCGAGGACAACGACATCGTGATGCATATGTACGACAAGCTCATTCGCGAAGGGCGCGTCGGGTTCGAGAACCTGGCTGAAGTGCACAACGCGATGTCCGAGGAATTGTCGTTTCGCCGTGTTCTCGGTGTCGCCCGGAACGTCCCCGGCATCGCGCTGTATTTCATGCACATCAGTGCAGCCTCTGGCGTCGATGCACTGCGCGAGGCGCGCGCGCACGGACTGCCGGTGTACGGCGAGACGCTGCATCAATACCTTCTGTATACCGCGGAAGATTACCGGCGCCCCAACGGACAGATGTACCACACGTATCCGTCCTTGAAATCGCAGGCCGACCAGGATGAGCTGTGGGCCGGCACACTCGACAACACGATACATACCGTTGCCACGGATGAAGTCTGCTGCTCGCTGAACGTAAAGGTTATGGGTAAGCGCATCGACGATACGACCGGCGGCAACGTCGGCGTCGAGCCGCGGGTCGCGCTCATGTATACCGAAATGGTCGGCCGCCGCGGCTATTCGATCCCGAAGTTCGTCGATCTCGTCTCGAGCAACGCCGCGAAGATCATGGGCCTCTATCCGCGCAAGGGCGCAATCGCGGCGGGCGCCGATGCCGACATCGCGGTGCTCGACACGTCGAAGCGGACCGTCATCCGCAAAGAGATGCTGCATGAATCGGATTACACCCCGTGGGAAGGTCATGAAGTCGACGCCTGGCCGTCACTGACGCTCCTGCGTGGAAAAATCGTCGTCGAGAATGGCCGGTTCCTCGGTGATCTGAAGGATGGCCAGTATCTCTATCGCAAGATATCCGACGACATTCGCGAGGGTGGGACGTTATAGCCGGCCCGCACTGAAATCGAGGAAGCCATAATCCTGAACAATCTGTGCCTCGAGGGCTTTCTCACTGACAGTCTTGCGCTGTGGCGTGTGTCCGGCGCCGTTGAACGCGGCGAGCTCCCGGTGGTTGCCATCATCCGCGCAGACGACGGCACGATCGTGTGGATCGAACGGCCTCTCGACAAGTGCACGCCGTTTCGCTGGCTCGTGCGCTGGCGCGTCGCGGGCGATGCGCCGGGTGGCGCGCGTGAGCAGCGTCCTCGTCACTGCGCCTCGCTCGTCGGCGTATTGAAGGCGCTTCGCGCCGCGCTCGACGTGGATCGTGGCACTGCAGTGCGCATCGCACCCGCACCCGCTGACGCATGATTCCGGTGGCGGTCATCACCGGCTTTTTAGGCAGCGGCAAAACGACGCTGCTCGGCCGTCTGCTTCGCGATCCCGCGATGAGCCGCACTGCCGTCATCATCAACGAGTTCGGCGCGATCGGGCTCGATCACGAGCTGATCGAGACGAGCGACGAAAGCTTCGTTCAGCTCTCCAACGGCTGCCTGTGCTGCAACGTCAGAAGCGATCTGGTGCTTACGCTGTGCGATCTTGCGGTGAGGCGTGCGGCAGGGAGCGTGCCGCCTTTCGAGCGCGTGGTGATCGAGACCACCGGTCTCGCCGATCCCGCGCCGATTCTCCACGCCTTGATGACGGACCGCACGCTGTGCGAGATCTATACGCTCGACGGCGTCATCGCCACCGTCGACGCTGTCACTGGCCTCGCAACGCTCGCGTGCCACGAGGAATCACTGCGGCAGGCTGCGGTGGCCGACAGGATCGTGCTCACTAAAACCGACGTGCCGGAGGCGCAGTCCGTGGCGATCGCCGAGCGTCTCGCGGAGCTCAATCCCGGTGCACCTGTGCTGAAGGCCGTGCACGGGAAGATCGCGCCCTCGGCATTGTTCGACTGCGGGCTTTACACCATCGCCCACAAGCCGCCGGAAGTGCAGGCGTGGCTGGCGCCGGACGCCATCGCAGCCGCGAACGAACACGCGCGGCATCGCCACAGCGATGACATCGTAAGCTTCTGCATCGTCCGCGACGAACCCCTACATGCGGTCACGCTCGCGCTCTTTCTCGCGGCGCTTGCGGAGAACTGCGGCGCCGATCTACTGCGCGTGAAGGGCCTGGTGCGCGTTGTCGAGCGGCCGGAATGTCCGGCTGTCATACACGGTGTGCAGCACGTCTATCACGCGCCGGTATGGCTCGAGCGCTGGCCGTCCGACGATCGGCGTACGCGCATGGTCTTCATCGGCCGGCATATCCGTGAGTCGTGGGTTCGCAGCCTCCTGGATCTGCTCGATGCGGAAGTGGCTGAGGAAACGCATGCGCGCAGCCGGAAGGCGGCACCTGACTTGATATGATCGCGCGAGTAAACAAGTACGAACCGGATCGAGGAGAAAACATGAATTGCGCGTGGAATATTTCCATCACGAGACAAGCGCTGGGTGGTGCTGTGCTCGCGGTCGCCATCGCAGGTGTAAGCGCGCAGGGGGAGGCGTTTGCGCAGAAGTATCCTGAGAAGACCGTCCGCGTCGTCACGCCATTCGCCCCGGGCGGGGGCACCGACATCTTCGCCCGCATTCTCGCCCACCGGCTCACCGAAACGCTGGGCCAGCAGTTCATAGTCGAGAATCGCCCGGGGGCAGGCTCGACGCTCGGTACCGAGTACGTGGCAAAAGCACCCGCCGACGGTTACACGCTTCTGATGACGTCGGCGTCGTTCGCTTTCAGCCCGGGGCTGTATCCGAAACTGCGTTACGACGCGATCAAGGACTTCGCCCAGGTATCGCTGGTGGTGAGCGTGCCGCACGTCATTGTGGTGCTGCCGTCGCTGCCCGCGAAGAGTCTGCAGGACTTTGTGGGGCTCGCGCGCGCCAGGCCCGGAGAGGTGCTCTACGCTTCATCCGGACCCGGCAGCGCCATGCATCTCGCGGGTGCGCTGTTCGGCGCAGCCACCAAAACTCAGCTCACCCACGTGCCGTACAAGGGCGGCGCTGCGACGGCAACGGCTGTGCTTGGGGGAGAGGCCACTACGGCGTTCAACACGATCGAAACGGTACTGCCACTCATACGCGCGAAAAGGTTGCGCGCGCTGGCCGTCTCTACTCGCGAGCGCGCACCTGCATTGCCCGAGGTGCCGACCGCCATGGAGGCGGGAATCAGGAATTACGAGGCGATCGGGTGGTTCGGTCTGATGGCGCCAGCGGGTACGCCGCCGGCGATCGTCGGGCTGTTGAGCGGTGAGGTCGCTAAAGCGATGGCTACGCCCGCGATTCGTGAGCGCGCTCTTCAGGAAGGGGCCACGCCAGTCGGCAATACCCCTGCGCAGTTCGAGCGCTTCGTGCGCGACGAGATCACCAAATGGACCCGCATCATTCGCGAAGCCGGCATCAAGCTGGAGTGAGCGTCGCGTCCTGATCGGTGCGGCCGTGGCGGCGCAACAACGCTGTCAGCTCCCTGGCGCCGGTCCACTGTTCGACGCGGCTCACAGCGTTCTCGACGTCGGCGATACCTTGCGCGGTGAGCACGAGCCCCGCGAGCTCCCGGAATTTATCTCGTATCTCCGACTCTGCGTAGGGCCGCAGACAATCGCCTCGGGGACTGTCGCAGGTGTGCGTGCTGTGCCGTCCGTCCTTCAGCGTCAGGGTCACGCGCGCAGGCTTCAGTCGCGGG
>JBKJPI010000416.1:0-7997 GCA_046595235.1 Burkholderiales bacterium
TATACTTCGAGCGCCACGTTGGCCAGGCGGTGACGACGGATGATTTCGCGCAGGCCATGGCCGATGCGTCCGGCGCAGACCTCACCCAGTTCAGGCGCTGGTATGACCAGGCGGGCACGCCTTCACTCGAAGTCACCGAGAGCTACGCGCCGGAGTCGAAGCGTTACACGCTATCGATAAATCAATCGTGTCCGGCGACGCCCGGCCAACCCCAGAAATTGCCGTTCCATATTCCGCTTGCGGTCGGTCTCGTAGCGCTGGACGGTGGCGACCTGCCGCTGCAGTTCGAAGGTGAAAGTGAGCCGCAAGCCACCACGCGTGTGCTGTCGCTGACAGAAGCGCGGCAGGAGTTTGTGTTCGTCAACGTCCCGTCGCTGCCGGTGCCGTCCCTCGCACGCAACTTCTCCGCGCCCGTCAACCTCAAGTTTGACTACGACGTGCCGCGCCTGACGCATCTAATGGCGCACGACTCCGACCCGTTCAACCGGTGGGAGGCGGGGCAGCGCCTCGCGACAGTGCTCATGCTGAAAGGCATCGAGGATGTGCGCGCAGGCTTCCCTCTGGGCATACCCGAAGCTTTCGTCGATGCGTTCGGGCGCGTCCTTGCCGATGCACCGGCAGATCCGGCGTTTGCCGCGGAGGCACTGACTCTGCCTTCGGAGACTTACCTCGCCGAGCAGATGGCGGTGGCCGACCCGGATGCGATTCATACTGTCCGCACCAGCTATGCGCGCATGGTGGGTGAAGTGCTTCGAGAACAGCTCCTGGCCGCATATCGATCCAACGCGATCATCGGCCCATACAGCCCCGACGCAGCCGCAGCCGGCAAACGCGCGCTACGCAACCTCTGCCTCGCCTACCTCATGGAAGCGGGAGTGAAGGACGCGTGCGATCTCGTGTTCGCGCAGTTCAATGGCGCGGGAAACATGACTGACGCGAGTGCCGCGTTGGCCGTGCTCGCAGACTTCGACTGCGGAGAACGCAGGAAAGCACTCGATGCGTTCTACGCGCGCTGGCACGACGAGCCGCTCGTGATCGACAAGTGGTTGCGCGTGCAGGCCATGTCGCGCCTTCCCGGTACGCTCGCTGAAGTGAAGCGCCTGATGGCTCACCCTGCGTTCTCCATGCGTAATCCGAACAAGGTGTATGCGCTCATCGGCGGTTTCAGCGCTGGCAACCCTGTTCGCTTTCATGCGCGCGATGGCAGCGGCTATGCCTTCCTGGCCGAGCAGGTGATCGCGCTCGATGCACTGAATCCGCAGGTGGCCTCGCGGATGGCGCGTGCGTTCGACCGCTGGAAGAAATTCGATGCAGGCCGCCAGGCGCACGCCCGTAATGCGCTCGAGCGTATAAGCGCGACGGCAGGACTGTCGAAAGACGTAGCGGAGATCGTAACGAAAGCGCTCGCGTGAGCGGCGCTACCTGTTCGGCTGTACGACGCTCGCCAACAGGTCCTCGAGCGCTTTTGTCTCCGCCGGTTTCACGAGGTGGTGATCGAACCCGGCGTGCGCGGTGCGACGGCGATCCTGCACCTGGCCCCAGCCGGTCAAAGCGGCAATGACGGTGTTTTCGAGGCCCGGCGTTTTGCGCAGACGGCGCGCCACTTCATATCCGTCCATACCGGGCATACCAAGGTCCAGAAAAATTACGGCCGGCTGATAAGACACCGCGATGTCGAGCGCCGACGTACCGTCGCGTGCAATCCGCACCTCGTGGCCCCGCAGACGAAGCAGCATGCCGAGACTGTCCGCGGCGTCCTCGTTGTCGTCGACGACAAGCAGCCGGAGGCTGGTCGAAAGTGCAGCAACGTGGGTGTCGGCGATCACCGGCGCCGTAGCGTATTTCTGCGACATCGCCGGCAGCCTGATGGTGAAGGCGCAGCCGAGACCGAGGCCCGCGCTGTTCGCTTCAACGGTGCCGCTGTGCATTTCCATCAGATTCCTGACCAGCGTCAGGCCAATTCCCAGCCCGCCCTGTGATCGCGTTGCCGCATCTTCAGCCTGCACGAAGAGGTCGAATATGTGTGGCAGCATGTTCGCGCCAATGCCGATGCCGTTATCCTCAACGCGAAGAACGGCTTCTGCGTTTTCACGCCACGCTGAAACTGTGATGTGTCCGTTCGCTTCAGTGTATTTCGCGGCATTGGTCAAAAGGTTGCCGACAACCTGCGCCAGCCTGATCGGATCAGCGTCGACGAGTAACGAATCCTCCGCAAAGGAGATTTCCGTTCGGTGCCCACGGGCGGCGATCAGCGGGTGAGCGGTTTCAAGGGCCCGCGCGACCACGGTCGCGAGCTCCACCGGCTCCTTGCGCAGCTCGATCTTGCCTCGCATGACACGAGACACATCGAGCAGATCATCGACGAGCCGTACCATGTGATGGATCTGTCGCTCCATCATCTCGCGCGCCTGTATTGCAGTGGCGGCATCGAGGCCCGGCATTTTCAGGATCTGCAGCGAATTACTGATCGGCGCCAGCGGGTTTCGCAATTCATGCGCGAGGGTCGCGAGGAACTCGTCCTTGCGGCGGTCGGCATCGCGCAGCGCATCTTCCATGCGCTTCAAGTCGCTGATGTCGGTGTTCGTGCCGAACCAGTACACGATGCGCCCCTCGGCATCGCGAAGCGGATTGACGCGGGTGAGAAACGGCCGGAAGAGCCCGTCGGCACCGAGCAGTGGAAATACCATGTCGAACGGCTCCCCGTGTGCGATCGAGCCCGTCCATCGCGCGAGCACCTCCGGCAGCACCGCGGGGTCATGCACCGACTGCCAGCCCCAGCCTTCCATCTCTGCAGGCATCTTTCCGGTGTATTCGTACCACCGGCGGTTGTACCAAAAGATGTGGCCATCGCCATTGGCCATCCACGCGAGCTGCGGAATGGTGTCGGCCAGGAGCCGCAGCTTTTCTTCATTTTCACGCAACGCCTGCTCGGCGCGCTGCCGCTCGAGGAATTGCCCGACGTGACCAGCGACGGTGGCCATCGTCTCGCGGAGCTCGGCGTCCGGTTCCCTGACGCGTCGCGTGAAAAATTCGATCACGCCGAGTGTTCTGCCGGTCATCAGGATGGGGCACGCAAAGGCGCTGTGCACGTCCTCTTCAGCGGCAGTGGCAGCACGAGGAAAATTGGTGGCGTCCGCTACATCGAGAATCCAGGTGGATTCGCCGCTCGCCCAAACGCGCCCCGGCAAACCCTCATGCTTGCTGAATGTGCGACTGCAACTCGCTTGGGCGAATTGCTCCACCGGCAATCCGGGGCTGTGCCAGCTTCCGATGCATTCGAGCGCACTCGAGTCATCGTTAACGGTCCAGAAAAACCCCACGTCCCATCGCAGGTTTTCGCAAACCGCGCGCAACACCCCTGAGGCTGCTTCCCCGATGTCGAGCGCTTGCGACAGATAATGCGTCACCGCGAAAAGGACGCTGCGCAGTTGTTCAGTGTGTAGCCGCGCGCTGATGTCCCGCAGATAGGCCGTGAACTGCGGAGGGCCCGCCGTCGGGATGCGGGTGATTGCCAGCTCCACGGGAAACTCGGAGCCATCCGCCCGCAAAGCGATCATTTCTATTCGCTTTCCGAGCACCGGCCCTTCCCCGGTCGCGAGATGACGCGCCAGGCCCTCGCGATGCGCTTCGCGCTGCCCGAGCGGAATGATCAGGGTGGCAAGCTCCTGACCGATCACGTCCGCACGGCGGTGGCCGAAGGTGCGCTCGGCCGAAGGATTGAATTCGATGATGTTGCCGTGGTGATCCATGGCGATGATGCAATCGAGGGCAGTCTCCAGAATCGCGGTTTTGCGTGCGTCGCCCGCACCCACCTCGTCGTCGGGGGCCGTTTCCGCCACCGCGCGAAACACCAGCAGCGCGCCCAGCAGCGTCCCGTCGGAAGCCGGAAGCGGTGCTGCCGAACCCTTGACTGTCCGCTCTGCTCCGTCCCGGGCGATCAGGAGGGTGTCGTCGCCTCCCAGCCGGACGTACACACCGTGCAGCAGCACCTGGCCAACGGGGTTCTCCACCGGCTGACGTGTTCGCGGATCCAGGAGTACACATACTGTTGCCGCGGCCTGCGCGTGCGCGTCGTGCTGCGTCCACCCCGTCATCGTGGCCGCGAGCGGATTCAGGTAAGTGACCCGCCCTTTGGCGTCGGTCACGATGACCGCATCATCCGTGACCACGTGTCTCATCTCTGTCATTTTGTGCTCGACAAGAGCAATAAACCGGCCACCCTATCGGGGTGTCGCCGCGGACCGATCTGCCGTCTTGTCGTCACGCACGTTGGCGAGCTCGGCGGCGGGAATGAGGCCTTCGGCGGCCGCATGGGCTGCTGCAAACTCGCTGTCCGGAGCAAGGACGAGCTGGCAGCCCGTCAGGGCAACTTTTGCCGCCAGCTTCGCGATTGCGTTCATTCGCGCGGGCGACGGGTCAACCGAGCGGATGTAGATCACGCGAATGCGTTCCGGGAAGCGGCTCAGGATTGCACTGTAGATCTCGGGATCTTCTTCGCCGCTATCGCCGATGAGGATGAAGCGCAGCGCCGGGTAGGTACTCAATATGTCTTCGATCGCCTTCAACTTGTGGTCCCTCCGCATGTGAAAGCTGAAGTCGCGCAGAAGCAGCGGCCCTGCTGGAAATTGCTGATGCTCCAGGAATTCGAGCAGGGGCACGTACAGATTCCGGGGGCTTTTGGACACGTAGAAGAAGGGATTGCGTCTGCGGTGCAGGGCGCGGTAAAACGCCGCGGCACCGCCGAAAGGCTTGCGTGTATGCGAGTTCGAGAGCGCGAGCGTCACCAGCATACTGAGCTTACGGATTACGTTGCTGTAGACGATGGTGTCGTCGATATCGCTGATGACTCCGAACTCCGCATCCGTCGGTGGCACGAGCACCGCGCCGATGACGGCGACGCGCGAGCGCTCGAGCCGCAGCTGGATTTCATGCCAGCCGGCCTGCAAACCTGAAGTTTTGATTTCGAGCTGGAAGTAGCCCTCGTCGTCGCTGATTGCCTCAGATGTGCAATCCGCATGGGTGGCTCTCACCCGCGCGCCGGGCACCTCATCGCTCTCCATGCGCTTCACGAAGGCAACCAGGTTCTGCCAGCGGCTCTCTGAATCCTTCGTGGGCCGAAAGCCTTCATCCTGGAGTACGCGGCCGCACAACTTCAGCTTTTCGGGCGTGCCATAGCTCAAGTAGGGCACGACGATGTTCGAATCGCTCAGCCGTGCAACGAGGCTGCGGAGGCCTGCAAATTTCGGCCAGCCGCGTTTGAACGAAGGCCGCTTGGTCGCTGCACCCATGACGCCGAGTGTGCCAGATGTGATCGGACCCTCACATCTACGGCTCTGGTGCCAATGTTCGATAGACTCACGCCCGCGGCGGCGACTTGCCGGCTCATGAGGCCATGGCGTCAATTAACTTTGGGATGGAGCGGATGCTGATCGCAGTCAATCTGGTGCTGTATCAATTGGGATGGTTCGCGTGCGTGCTGGGTGCAGCGCACGGCATGCCGTGGCTTGGGGCGCTCGCCGTGACGCTGATCGTCGGCTGGCATCTCGCGCGCGCCGCGCAGCCAAAGCGTGAATTGGCCCTGATTGCAGTCGCCGCAACCCTCGGCGCGTTGTTCGATACGCTGCTCATCCAGTCGGGGTGGGTGCGTTTCGACACCGGTGTGCTCGTTCCGGGAACGTCGCCCTACTGGATGGTCGCGCTGTGGGCGAACTTTGCCACTACGCTCAATGTTTCGCTGCGATCGCTTCGGACGCGCCTTGGGTTCGGTGTGATGCTGGGTGCGATTGGCGGCCCGGCCGCCTATTACGCGGGCGCGCAGCTCGGGGCGTTCGAGCTCGTAGCGTTCGGTGCCGCACTCACTGCAATCGGCGTCGGCTGGGCGATTCTCACGCCGGTGCTTTTTATCGCTGCGCTTCGACTGGACGGATATTCGGCAAAAACCAAGTCCGCCGCGCTTGCGCCTTCTCATCGGGGCATGCGCAAGGGTGTTTCTTGAACGGCCTCACGAACGAACGTGGTCTCGGCAGGGAAAATGGGACGTAGTCTCCAGTTAGCGGTTTCCGTTGCTCGCTATGCATGGGCCGCTCCGTATTCGGCGTTCGGCCTGGCATTGGGTGTCGCCGCAGTCTTGTTCGGGGCGACCGTCGAACTCCGCCAAGGTGCGGTCGAGTTCGCCGGCGGACGCGCAGGCCGCTTCTTTCGGCGCCTGCGTCAGCCTTTCGGTTTTTGCGCGATCACGTTCGGTCACGTGATCCTGGGTATTGACCAGGCGACGCTCGCGCGCGTGCGGGCGCATGAGCACGTGCACGTGCGGCAGTACGAACGGTGGGGGCCGTTCTTCGTGCCGGCGTATCTACTCTCGAGCCTCGTGCAGCTGGCGCGCGGACGCGATCCGTATCGCGAGAACTATTTCGAGCGCCAGGCGTATGCCGAGGCGCCCGAGCGGCGCGCGTAGTTCCGCTCTGGGTGGCGTGTCGGACTTGTGCTCCGACACGCGGGTCTTTTTATCGCAGCCCATCGCGTTGTCGCCACTCGCTTACAGTGTCCGGCACTGCGGCGCGACCGGCTCTTGGCACTGAGCCCTTCCTCCGCGTTCGTCGCACACGTTAAAGTCCATAACAGGCTAGTCCGCCAGCCTTGTTGGAATCCACACTTCCGAGTGCAGCGTTCGGTGCACTGGGCACTTGTCGGCGATCTCGAGCAGCTTCGCGCGCTGTGCGTCATCGAGATCACCTTCGAGCGTCACCACGCGATCGATGCGGTCGATCTTCGCATCCTTCGTTTCACACGCTTCGCAATCAGCGGCGTGCACCTTGTCATGCATCAGCTCGACGGTGACACGGGTGAGCGGCAGCTGCTTATGAATCGCATAAAGGCGCACGGTCATTGCGGTGCACGCGCCGAGCGCTGCGCAGAGGAGGTCGTACGGCCCGGGACCGGAGTCTGCACCGCCCACCGACACCGGCTCGTCCGCACGCAGCCGATGGCGTCCGGCGTAGATGTCCTGTGCAAATTTGCCTTGCCCCGCTTCGACAACGCGAACACCCGCCACACTTTCGTTTTCTACCGGCTCCAGATAGCGCGACGCCCACGCAGCCACGACTTCGGCGGCGTAGGCGGCGTCTTCGATCCTGGTGAGCAGATGGTCGGCATGGTCGAGTGAGACGAAGCTCTTGGGATGTTTCGCCGCCATGAAGATCTGCGCAGCGTTGTCGATCGGCACGATTGTGTCCTGGGGCGAGTGCAGCACAAGGAGCGCCTTGCGCAGTGCGCCGAGGGCGGCCAACGGTTCGTGGCGCTCGAGGTCTTCGAGAAACTGCCTGCGAACGTGAAACGGACGCCCGCCGATGTCGACGGTCGCTTCGCCTTTCTCCAGCAGCTCTTCCTTGTTCTTGATCAGATGCTCGACGTGGCGCGGATCGTACGGCGAGCCGATCGTAGCAACCGCCCGCGCTTCGGTGATCTGCTCCGCGGCCGCAACAATCGCTGTGCCGCCGAGGCTGTGGCCGATGAGAATCTGCGGCGCCGAATGGTTTTCCCTGAGGAAACGCGCGGCGCAGACGATGTCGTCCACATTGGAGGAGAAATTAGAGTCCCCGAATTCCCCGCCGCTCTGGCCCAGCCCGGTAAAGTCGAAGCGCAGCACCGCAATACCGCGGGCGGCAAGCGCCTGGCTGATGAACGCGGCGCCTTTGGAGTCTTTCGAGCAGGTAAAACAGTGCGCGAAGAGAGCGTACGCGCGCGGATTGCCGGCTGGAATCTCGAGTCGCGCGGCGAGCTCGTGCCCTTGAGTGGCCGCGAAACGGACGATCCTGGAAGTCATTGGCGTGCTCCTTACTATCACGCCCAGGCGAACTATTTAGAACGGCAGGCCTAGGCGAAGGCCTCCGACACGTGCGCAGGGTCGCGCTGAATAATATTTACTTCTTCTTCTGCTGATAGGTTCCGATCAGTTCCGCCCGTCCGATCACGTGCCCTTTCATCGCGGCTTCGAGCGC
>JBKJPI010000134.1:0-5668 GCA_046595235.1 Burkholderiales bacterium
ACGAACTGGCGAACGGCAGCGGTGGCAAAATCTACTGAGTCTCTCTTACGCATCACGAACTGGAATCGGTAACCCTCGCCGCACGCGCTGCAGCAGACATAGACGCCGGTGCGGTCACAGACGACTTCGAGGTGTCCGAGGCACCGGTCGTAACGACGGGAACCATCGGCGTTGAAAACGTGTGGGTATTTCGTCGGTATGCGCTTCATACCTATCCCAGTGCAAGGATAGTGCCGCTACCCGGACTGACGCATAGCAGCAGACGACAGAAGGGGGGAAACGACCTACGGCGCGCGGTGTTGGTGCGAGGTCAGCCCGGTGGCCGTTCCAGGCTCGAGGCGTGAAAGTTGCCGGCTGTCCTGATCAGACGCCGCGGACTTGTAGTTCGCGGTCACCGCCCGTCCAGCCTGGGCAGTGAAGCGCACGGCCGGCTCGTTCGCGTAGAAAACAATGGGCACGGACTCCCGCGCGACCTTACCTTCGCTGATCGTCGGCCGAGAGACGATAAAATGGAGATGCGGGCCCGACGTATAACCCGTGTTGCCGGAGTGGCCTATGAGCTCCCCCACCGCGACGCGCTGGCCCAGCTTCACCACCCCGCGCCCGCCTGAGAGGTGTGCGTATTCGGCAACGGTGCCGTCGTCGTGCACGATCGCCACGGTATTTGCCTGGTCCAGATATCGGATGTCGTAACCGCCTTCCTCGTATCGCAGGGTGGCATCGACCACGACGCCCGCGCGCGCCGCTACGACCGGAGTACCGCGCGGCATGGCGAAGTCCACCGCGTAACGGTTCTCGCGGTTGTTGTGGCTGGTGAGCTTTCCGCCGTACGCCTGCGTTACGGCGAAGGACTCGCCTTCCTGGAACGGCAGGCGATACACCGCCGCAGTGTCGTGCTGGGCGTCGACTTTGCCGAAGTGGTGGCTGTAGCGAAACAGGAAGTTGTAGCTGCCCGCGGCCTTGTCAGCCACGAAGACTCGCCCGAGGGGAAGTGCCGTTTGCGGCGGGATGACGACGGTAGCGGGCCAGCTGCGATCAGAGGCGTAATTTTCGCCGCTGAGAGTGACGTAGACGGTGATCGGGGCGGGCCCATCGTTCTCGGCGATCAGCTCCTGGTCGGCGCCTTCGGCGCGAACGATGAGACGAAACGGGTAGTCGGTGACAGCCGTAAAGGCTGGCGCAGAAGCCAGGAGGGCGCTCAGCAATACTAACCACCTAAGAAGAATCGTCATCTTTTAATAGTAGTTATGTGATGCTGCAAACAATTGTGCCATGCACTTCTTTTGTTGCAAACCGGCGACAGCTGAATTTTTTTACAACTTAAGTCTTGTTCTGTTGCTCCTCGTTCAAAGGCTCGTGGCAAGCGTAATGCGACATGAGAAGAAGTATCCTGATTTCGCTGTAATCGCCTTATTTGCAGGCAACTGTAAAGAACTCACGAAGCGGACGCTCATCCCACACAAGCATTATCGGCAGGGGGAGGCCGAACCTAAACGAAGCGGCAAGTCGCGACTCGGGCTTGGGGCGGCCCGGCGCCTGAAGTTCGGGAACGGACGAGGAAACGGTGGTGGGGCTACCACCGGTCTTTCGTGGCAGTTTCAAGCTGAATCGGCTGGCTTGGCCAGCGATTCAGTTCAAACTTTCATCGACGCAAAGTAGGGGTGCACTTTGCGGCGAGGCGCCTTAGAAGCGCCCGCCGATCATGGCGCCGAGCACAGCGCCGACGGCGGTGGTGATTCCGCGCGTATGATCGTCGCCAATCTGGCTCCCGATGACGCCGCCGATGGCAGCCCCTGCCGCTATGCCGACGACGTTGGGCTCGCGATGGGAAGGGTAAGCCACAGGCCCGTGGTCGTACACCGGCTGGTTGTATACCGGGCGGTCGTATACCGGGCGGTCGTAGCGCGGGTCGTATCGCGGATCGTAGCCCCGCGCGTCGTAGACCGGACCGTATCCGGGGTCATAGACCGGCGCTGGGCGCTCCACGTAAACCGGGCGCTCGACAAAGACCGGCCGTTCGACGACAACCCTCCGGTGCAGGTGGACGGGGCGTTCGAATATGCGCGCGCCATCGCGCTGGTGCTCGACGACAACGCGATTGCCGTGATGCCGGCTGCGATCCTCCCAATCCCGACGATCGCCGCGGTCGTGATTCGCAAACGCAGGGAGCGATACCGCCAGCAGAACGCCGGCTGCAAAAATGCGTAGGGGTGTCCTGGCCGCCATTTCGATTCTCCGTCAGCAGCAGCAATATGCTGCCTGTGAAGAATTCAACGTTACGTGTCACGTGCGCGGTCACATGTAAAGTGCAACAAACTGTGAGCCCTGTTACAAGTCGGCACTGCACCCGTAGCGGCTCAGGCACGCTACTTGTAAAGGGACGAGCGCTCCCAGGATGTGCGAGACTCTTTCACCACCACAAAGGTTACGAATGGCCGAACTCACCGCAAAACAGATCCAGAAACTGAAAGACGCAATGCTGCAGCGCCAGCGCATGCTCACGACGGAAGTCGCGGATCAGCGCTCACAGGCCGCGGCCGAGGGCAACGAAGACGCGATGGGCGGCGTTGGCGATGCAGGTGATGAATCGGTCGTGCGGATGATGACCGACCTCCATCTGCAGGAAGCCGGGCGCGATCTCGATGAGCTGCGCGACATCGATGCCGCGCTTCGTCGTATCGAGGCCGGTGAATACGGGGATTGCGACGGGTGCGCAAACGAGATCGGCCATCCGCGCCTGCAGGCGCAGCCAACCGCCATCCGCTGCGTGGAGTGCCAGTCGCTCCACGAAAAAACCTACGCGGGCAAGAGTACACCCACGATGTGAGAGGCATCGGGGTCGATTCAGTGCGACCCCGGCCTGCCCATGCAGCAGGATCGAGACCGGCAAGGTCCCGACCCTTGATCCTCAGAGTAAGAGCATGCCCGCCCTTTTCAGCTTCTAGCGGATCACAGCGCAGGCGGCCCGGCCCCCGGCGTTGCCCGTGGGGTCAGTCGTAAGATCATCCGGCTGCATGTGAACGACGAGCGCACGCCCCACGATTCCGTTCGGCGCGTTGCTGCTCACCGAAAGCCCGTTCAGCACCATGTTGATGGTGGTGCGGCCTGAGCCATCGAACGTGAGATTTCCCATGTCGCCGGCATGACCCGACGTGGGACTCGACGCGTGCTTCATTTGCGTCGGGTTGAAATGCCCGCCGGCGCTCATCGCATCTGGCGCACTGCAGTCGCCCTTCTCATGGATATGGAATCCTTTCTGACCGGGGGTGTGACCCGCAATGTTGCCGGTCACACGCACCTGATTCATCCCGAGCTGAGTAAACGTGACAGTGCCGTTCACTTTGGACCCGCTCGCGGGGTTCAGGGCCGCAGTGGCCGCAGGTCCGGGTGTCGTTGAAGTGGCGCACGCACCCGAAAGCAGAGCCGTTGCAGCAAGCGCGAAATAGGTTTTCTTCATATGTTTCTCTCCTGTGACGTTCGTTTCGTTCAGCAACGAACCTGCTGTTTGCAAAAGCGCGTGAGCTCGGTGACGTTCGTCTGGGACCCGATACGCTGCCGGGCGCGGCCACTGCCGTAATCAAGCTCGAGCCTCAACTCGTATTTCGTGAAAAACGCATTGAACACTTCTCCACCGAGCGTGCCGAGCGCATACAGTGCGTCGTTCGAGGCCTCATACTCGAGAAGGATAGCCGAAAGCGGCTGTGGCGCGGGCCCGTTCAATACGCGCGCCCCGGAGGCCGGATCGAACTGGCTGTGCTCGGAGCAGCAATGAATCGTATTGGGCCGCGAGACAGGGGAGGCTGTGGTGCGATCCCGATAACTGATGAAGCTGATCTGTCGCGTGGGGTAAGTGAGGCGGTGACTGCAAATTGCCGAGTAGGCGACGATGCCCCGCTGGGGTCCCACGCCGCCGGGCCATTCGTAATCCGCACCGTTCTCCGTCTTGAGCACGATTCTCTGCCCCGTGGGTGCGCCGAGGCTGATGAGGAAGCACGGGGTTCCTTCGAACGGATAATGAAAGATATAGTTGGTGCCTGTGGCAAGCTGGGAAGCACGTAACGCTGTGCCGCGCTCATCTGTCAAACGCGTTCTGCTGTAAAGCCGCGGCTGCAGGTCTCTGGCATCGACCGTGAGCGGCGCCGCGACTGCGGCTGCTGCGCACGTTCTCAGAAATTCGCGGCGTTCCATGATCGTTACCTGGGAACCGCGAATTCGCGTTCCATCTCGCGCCGCGTAAGGACTGCGTGATCGTTCTCTCGGCCGGTCACATCCTTCCACGACAGCGGCTCGCCTTCCGCGAGATCGCGCGTGAGCCGCATGCCGTGAGCGAGCCCGATCGGCAAACCTTGCAGGCGCAGCGAATCGGCCGCGCGCATGAGTTTTCCATACACGGTATAGCCGCCTTCGCCGTCGAGATTTTCGCCGGCTTTGAGACTGCGCTTTGCAACCGCCACGACATCCGCACGAAAATCGTCCGGCGCGCCCGTAGGCTCATTGCGAAGGCCGGCGCTCGCAACCGAGATGCCGAGCTCGAGCCCGATCAGATGGAAAGGCTTGTACATGGCTGCGTAATCACCACTTGCGTCCGTGACGAGGCCATACTCGTCGAAGCACCGGCGCACATACTCGCTGTCTGCCGCGAAGGTGACATATACACCCCATCTCAGATCCCGGAAGACCGGACGGCCATCGCGCTCGATGCTCGATACCACTTCAACCTGGCCGCGATGCTGCAGTACCCCGCCCGCGCTCGCCGGTTTCAGCTTGTGCGGGAGATCGTCGACTCCGCACGGTGGAAACGCGAGACCGCCCGTGGCTGGTATGAGGCCGCACGCGTTCGACACCGCGGCCATTTCGATGGCGGACTTAGTTCCATCGAGAAAGGAGTTGAACATCTGTGCGTTGAAGTCGCCGCCCGCCACCTTTTCTGAAGAGAAGCCGTAGTGACCCCACACGGTTTCGGGCGTCGATGCGTGGTAGGCCGGAAGATACTTCGTGCCCTTACCTGCAGCGATCACCTCGAATCCCGCGGTGCGTGCCCAGTCGACCATCTCACAGATGAGCGCGGGCTGATCGCCGTATGCGAGCGAGTAGACAACGCCTGCCGCTTTCGCGCGGCGCGCAAGCAGCGGCCCTGCGAGCGCATCGGCTTCGACGTTCACCATGACGATGTGCTTGCCTTGCGCGCAGCAATGAAGCGCGTGACGGATGCCCGCAGCAGGATGGCCCGTGGCATCGATCACGATGTCGACGATCGGTGAGGATATCGTCCTCAGCGCATCATCGTTGACGCACGTCGTACGATTCCTGGATGCTTCGTCGATAGAGCGCGCCGAGTACTGCTCGGCGCGCCAGCCCACGCGTGACAAGCTTTCTCGCGCACGCTCGACATCGAGATCAACGACTGCAACGACATGCAGCCCCGGCGTGCGCTGCGCCTGCGAAAGGAACATCGACCCGAACTTACCCGCCCCTATGAGCACGACGCGAAGCGGCGCGTCGTTGGCGGCGCGCTCGAGGAGGAGGCGGTGAAGGTTCATGACGGTCGAGCCTAGAGCCTGTTATGGACTTTAGCGTGCGCGACGTTGAGCCAAAAGGGTCTGGATGCTAGGCGCGACGAGGCCGCATAGCCCATCTATGCAACGAGGAGCAACGACGCAAACGGGCC
>JBKJPI010000195.1:0-4423 GCA_046595235.1 Burkholderiales bacterium
TCCATCACGCGCTTCATGAAGAGATCGGGAACCCAGTTTGCCGTATTCATGTCGTGCGTGCGGCGGCGGTCATCGCCCGTGTTCTTCCGAAGCTCGAGAAATTCTTCGATATCGAGGTGCCACGTTTCGAGGTACGAGCACACGGCGCCTTTGCGCTTGCCGCCCTGATTCACGGCGACCGCGGTATCGTTGACTACCTTGAGGAAGGGCACGACGCCCTGTGATTTACCGTTCGTACCCTTGATATAGGCGCCGAGAGCGCGCACCGGAGTCCAGTCGTTGCCGATGCCGCCGGCGTACTTCTGCAGCATCGCGTTTTCCTTGATTGCCTCGTAAATGCCGTCGAGATTGTCGGAAACCGTCGTGAGATAGCAGCTCGCGAGCTGCGAGCGGCGGGTACCGGAATTGAAGAGCGTGGGCGTCGAGCTCATGAAGTCGAAGCTCGACAGCACGTTGTAAAACTCGATCGCACGCGTTTCGCGCTGATCGACCGGCTCGTTCAATGCAAGGCCCATGGCGACGCGCATGAAAAATACCTGGGGCAGCTCGATACGGCGATCCTTGACGTGCAGGAAGTAGCGGTCGTACAGAATCTGCAGCCCGAGATACGTGAATTTGAGATCGCGGTCGGCGTCGAGCGCCTTGCCGAGGCGGTCGAGGTCGTAATCGCCGAGGCGCTCGTCCAGAAGCTCGGCGGCGATGCCGATTCTGATGAAATCCGGAAGGTACTGAGCGTAACGAACACCCATCTCGGCCTGCGTTACTTCGGTTCCCAGTGTTTCCAGGCGCAGCGAATTCAAGAGCAGGCGCGCGGTAACGTAGGCGTAGCCGGGATCCTGCTCGATCAGGGCGCGCGCAGCGAGGATGAGCGACTTCCTCACTTCTTCCATCGGCACGCCGTCATAAAGGTCGCGCTGCATGGCTTCGAGGATCGGCCCCGCGCTCACGTCGCCGCCAAGACCGCCGCATGCGGTCTGCACGAGCTCAGTGATCCGGGCGACGTTGAGGGGCAGCGATGCGCCGTTTTCGGTCACGTTGACGACAGTGCGCGCCTGGGCGCCTGCCGGCTGCTTTTCACGCTGCCTGGCGCGTTCGCGCGTGCGCTCTTCGCGGTAGAGCACGTATGCCCGGGCGACGTTGTGCTCGCTAGCGCGCATCAGCGCGAGCTCGACCTGGTCCTGAATGTCCTCGATGTGGAAGGTGCCGCCGGAGGGCTGGCGGCGCACGAGCGCCTGCACCACAGCGTCGGTCAGCCTGACGACCTGCTCGCGGACACGCGCGGAAGCTGCGCCGGTCCCGCCATTCACCGCAAGGAAAGCCTTGGTCACCGCGACCGAAATCTTCGGCGGCTCGAAGCCGACGACGGCGCCATTGCGGCGGATAATCTTGTAATCCGCATATTGCGAATCCCGGGCGGTAGCGCTCTCAGGGGCACTGAAACCCGCCGTCGGTGTGATGGATGCCGTATTGGTGGCTAATTGCATGGTAACTCCTTGATCTTTTAGCTTTTGTCCCCGGGACGGGTCCAGAACTCCTCCCGCCGTCAACCACTAGATGTAGTGGTTCGGTGCGTGTTTGAATCAAATTCTAGTAGCGGCTTTTTTCAAACGCAATACATTTTTGAGCTTTTATTTCAGGAAGGTCAACCGGCCGATTCTGCTTTGCGCCCAGCTGCCGAAGCGCACCTTTCTCCGAAAGCGCCGGCGACCGAACGCCGCTCAGGGGGCCCTAAGCACGAAGGAGCGCGCGATATTTCGGCCAGTCGAAATAAGGCCCGGGATCCGTTTTGCGGCCGGGTGCGACGTCCGAATGGCCTGCGATATCGCCGATGGGATAGCGCGCAGTCAGCGCGCGGGTCAGTCGAGCGAGCGCGTCGTACTGCAGCGCCTCGAACGGCACGTCGTCAGTGCCTTCCAGCTCGACGCCGATCGAAAAATCGTTGCATTGCTCACGTCCGGCCCAAAATGAAACACCCGCGTGCCACGCGCGCTTCGAACAGGGGACGAACTGGAGCAGCGCGCCATCACGTCGGACAAGGAAGTGCGTCGAGACCCTCACCCCCTCGAGACGTGCGTAATACGGGTGCGAAGTGGGGTCGAGCCGGTTCTGAAAAAGCGCCTCGATCGCAGGCCCCCCGAATTCCCCCGGCGGAAGGCTGATCGCATGCACAACGAGAAGGTCGATGTCGACGTCTGGTGGGCGCTCATCAAAATTGGGAGAGGCGACGAACGGCACACCGTCAGCGAGACCCACGTCGGAGATGTCGATCTCGCTTCGCCTCACGTAAGCTTCCGTCAATTTTTGGCGTCGAGCTCGTCCTTGATACCGAGTCGCTCCATGCGATAACGCAGCGCGCGGAACGTGATGCCAAGCACCTTGGCCGCGGCGGTGCGGTTGAAATGCGTCTGCTCGAGCGCTTCCATGATTTTCTTGCGCTCGACCGCATCGAGGAGCTCCTGCAGTGGCAGCCCGGAGGTGTCGACGCTTTCAGCACCTTCCACCGGCGACGCGACAAGCTGCAGGTCGTGACTCGCGATCTCTTCCCCTGTGGCGAGTGCAATCGCGCGCTCGAGAATGTTTTCGAGCTCGCGCACGTTTCCGGGAAAGTCATAGCGCACGAGATCGGCCTGTGCCTTACTCGCAAGCCGCGGCGGTTCACGCCCTTCACACTGGCGCCTGAGTATGGCTTCTGCGAGCGCCGGAATATCAGCACGCATCTCGCGTAGCGACGGCATGCGAAGCTCGATCACGTTCAGGCGATAGTAAAGATCCTGGCGAAAGGCACCGCCTTTGACTTCGTCGGAAAGACTGCGGTGCGTTGCGCTGATGATGCGCACATCAACCGGCTCCTCGCCCGTCGCCCCCACCTTACGGACTTTCTTCTCCTGGATCGCCCGCAGGAGCTTCACCTGCATCTGCAGCGGCAGATCAGCGACTTCGTCGAGAAAAAGAGTGCCGCTGCTCGCCGCCTGGAAAAAGCCATCGCGATCCGCGAGCGCCCCCGTGAACGCGCCTTTGCGATATCCGAAGAATTCCGATTCCATGAGCGCCTCGGGTATGGCCCCACAGTTCACAGCCACGAACGGTCCGTCGCGCCGCGAGCCTTTGAGATGTACGAGGCGCGCAGCGAGTTCCTTGCCGCTTCCCGATTCGCCAGTCACGTGCACGGGCGCCTGACTTCGCGCGAGCCTTTCGATGAGCGCACGCGTCGTCTGCATCGGCGGAGAATTGCCGATGAGAACCGGGTGGCCCGGGGGCTCTTCGGCGCCGCCGTCTTCGCGGCGGCCTGCAGGAACCGACAGTCTCAATGCCGAACGAACGAGCGTACGAAGATGATTTAACGATACAGGCTTCGCGAGGTAGTCGAATGCGCCGGCCTTGAGAGCGGCGACCGCGTTCTCCGTGCTGCCGTGCGCGGTGATCACCGCGACTGGAAGATTCGGGTGATGCTTTGAAACGTAAGCAAGGACCGCGAGGCCATCGCCATCGGGCAAGCGCATGTCGGTGAGACACAGCTCGTAGGTGTGCTTCCCAAGCAGCGCGAGCGCTTCCGACGTGGTGCCGGCGCAATGCGTTTCGAGGCCCATGCGCGTGAGCGTCATGCTGAGAAGCTCGCGGATGTCGGCTTCGTCGTCTACAACGAGGACCTGGCTCTTTGTCATGTACGCGTCATCACGGCATCCTGCAGAGTACGCTGAAACAGGCACCTTCGGGCGTTTCGACGTAGTCGAGGCGGGCGCTGTTCGCTTCGCACACTTCGCGCGCAATATAGAGCCCGAGGCCCGTGCCACCACTGGCTGTCGTGAAGAACGGCTCGAAGAGCTGGCTTCTCAATGCCGCCGGAACGCCGGGCCCGTCATCGATCACGTCCAGCTTCACGATCGAACCCGACTCCTCCAGACTTACCACGATATGTATGCTGCCTCGCTCCCGGCGGCAATGCCGGACGGCGTTGCGGCAAAGGTTCCACATCACCTGATTGAGGTGACTGCGGTCGAACGCAACGTGTGGATCCGCATGCAGCGTAATTGCAAAAATATCATGATTTATCTTTTCGTTCTGGCAGAACTGTTCGACGAAAGTCGTCAGGTAATCGACGAGCTTGAAGCTTTCACGGTGAGCGCTGTCGCTGCGACGCAGACGCAGCACGTCGTTCACCATTCGATCAAGGCGGTGCGCGTTGTCCTGGATGATCGTGACCAGGCGGCGGGCGGTATCGTTCACCGCCGGTTCCTCCTGCAGCAGCTCGGCCGCGTGACTGATCGCCCCTAGCGGATTTCGCACTTCGTGCGCGATGTTCGCTGTAAGCCTGCCGAGCGCGGCGAGCTTCATCTGTCGCGCTTCGGCCTGGATGCGCGTGAGGTCCTCGATAAAAATCACTGCGCCTGCGCTTCGCCGCCGCCCGACCGGTACGAAGCGCGCG
>JBKJPI010000352.1:0-15888 GCA_046595235.1 Burkholderiales bacterium
GAAGTCGAGTGCGCACTCGACTTCTATCGATGCGATGTTCTCACCCCCTGAAATGATGATGTCTTTCGCCCGGTCCCTGATTTCAACGTACCCGTCAGGATGCATGACAGCGAGATCGCCCGTTCGGAACCAACCGTCGGGCGCCGCTTTCTGCGTTGCTTCCGCATCGCGATAGTAGCCGAGCATCACGTTGTTGCCGCGTATCGCAATCTCACCGAGCGTAATCGAATCGGCCGCGACGTCCGCCCCTGCAGCGTCGACTACGCGAAGTTCGTGAGAGACGACGTTGCCGACCCCCTGCCGCGCTTTCAACTGCGCCTGATCGCCGGCTGCCAGAGTGTCCCACTCCGGACGCCATTCGCAGATCCCCACCGGGCCGAACGTTTCGGTGAGGCCGTAGAGGTGAGTGATGTCCATACCAAGCTCCGACATGCGGGCGAGCAGCGCAGGCGTGGGTGGCGCGCCGCCGGTGCCAACCTTCACGCGGCGCGCGAGCTTCGAGCGCGGTGCAGCAGAGTGCCAGGCAAGCATGATCAATACGGTGGGCGCTGCGTTGAAGTGCGTGACACCGGAATCCGCGAGGTGCTGCCAGATGCGCTCGGGGTCGGGCTTTCGCAGGCACAGATGCGTCCCGCCGGCGGCGGTGACGGCCCACGTAAAGCACCAGCCATTGCAATGAAACATCGGCAGCGTCCACAGAAAGACGCTGGCAGGTGTGAGCTGCATGTGGAGCGCCATTGCAAGCGCCTGAAGATAAGCGCCCCTGTGGTGATACATGACGCCTTTGGGGGCGCCGGTTGTCCCACTCGTGTAATTGATCGTGATGAGGTCGCGTTCGTCACCGGGGCCTGACGCATACGGTGTGGCGTCGCGGAGCAGCGCCTCGTATGCATCTTCGCCGCCAGCGCGTATACACGTGAGCCCGGCACCGAGCGCGTCCGAAATCTCCCCGGCCGCTACGTCGTGTTCGTGGTCGTAGATGAGCACCGCGGCGCCGGCATGTTCGACGATGCGCGTTAGATCGGCAGACGTCAGGCGCGGATTCAGCGCGACCAGCACCGCGCCCGCAAGCGGGACGCCGTAATGCGCTTCGAGCAGCACGTGAGTATTCGGCGCGAGCACCGCGACGCGTGTGCCATCGCCGGCGCTCAAGGATCGCAGGCCACCTGCGAGGCGGCGCGCGCGATCGAGGAACTGCGCATAGGTGAAGCGTTTATCGCCGTCGACCACCGCAAGGCGATCGGCGAATACCCGTCCGGCCCGCGTGAGATAAGCCGTCGGCGTGAGCGGCTCGTAAGACATGGCGCGCATGTTATGTCTTCGGAGGTGAAAGACTCTTTGGATTCGAAATCTCTAACTTCGCGCGAACAGTTTTTCGCAGGTGCTCGAGCAGAGCACGCTGCCGCGCAGTGTCGATGTCGAAGCGCCCGGCACGGATTTCCGCGGCGAGCTGGCGCTCGTATGCGCTCAACGCAGTTGCAAGCTCCACGCCGTGAAGCGCCCTTTCTTCGTGTTTGTGCAGCTTGTCCAGACGCGCGAGCGCTGACAGCGCCGGGGCTTCACCGGCCTCGACTTCGCGGGCGGCGATCGACATTGCATTAGCGACCATCGCCAGTGTGTATCTTCCGCGCTCATCGAGGATCGGGCGTAACTCGGAAAGCAGGGTCTCGCGCGCCACGTTCAGAAGATCGGAGCCGAGCGGCAGGTTGTTCATCGCACCACGTCGTCTTCAGTTGCAGGCGTAGTGGCGGCGCCATCGGCAGTCAGGGCGAGGATTTCGAGCTCAAGATCGCTGATCAGGTGGCCCGTCAGCGCGAGCTCGAGTGACGGCTCGATCCCTGAGCGGTGTCGCTCACGCTGCTGCAGCGCTATGACGGCCCAGCGCACGTGCGCCATGATCTGCCAGTAGCGCAGCGTCGCAGCGTCGAGCGTGCGCCCGGTCAGCATTTCATATTCCTGTATGAAATCGGCGGCATCAGCGACGCCCCCGACGTCGTACTCATGCTGTCCGAAGCGCCAGCACTTTGCGAAAAGCCAGCCGATGTCTTCGAATGGGTTGCCGAAGGCGGCAAATTCCCAGTCCAGTATTCCCGCGATGCGGCCATCACTCACAAGGTAGTTTCCCGTGCGGTAATCGCGGTGGATGAACGTGGTCTCCTCACGTTCTGGAAGGTGACGCTCGCACCAGCGAAGCCCCCATTCGAGCACAGGATAGCTTTCCTGAAGCGTATCCAGGTAAGCACGGTAATGAGCGATGTTGTCGCGTGCAAGCGAGGTCGACAGGAATGGCAGTGCAGGTTGCGGCGGCTTTACGTCGTGGATACGCGCAAGATTCGCCGCGAGCTCACGTGCGATGCGCGATCGGTCGGAAATGAGGCGCGGATCGCGTGCGACCTTGTGTCCGGCCGCGATTCCGGGCAGTCGTTCCATGAGGAAAAAAGACCGGCCTGTGACGCCCGTATCGGTGCACAGCCACAGCGGCACCGGCGCGAGTACCTTCGCCTCGTGCATCGCCTGGAGCACACAGAACTCTTCGTGGCGCGTGAGGCTTTCAGCAACGCTCGCGGGCGCGTCCATGCGCAGCACCCACTCATGCTCACCTGCGTACTCCCCGTTCGTGACCCGCGCATCCACGGCCCAATTCTGCTGGACCGCGCCGCCGCTCATACGCTCGAGGCGCGTGACGGTGACATCATCCGCACCGCTCAGTTCACGAATGAACTCAGCGAGGCGCTTGCATGTTGAGTTGTCGGTCATCATTGTGTTGTGGCCGCTAAGTCTAGCGGAGGAAATCGATGCTGCGTGTATCATCGAAGCACCGAATCAACTCGTAACCGAATGCGACTCTCAATCTCGATCATCGCGGCTCTTGCAGTCATGGCGCTCCATGAGCCCGCTGACGCTGCCGAGGCTTATCCTTCGAAGACCATCCGGTTCGTCGTGCCGTTTCCACCGGGTGGCGCGACGGATGTCGTCACGCGCGTGGTCGCGCAGAAGCTCAACGAGACCTGGAAAAAACAAGTGGTCGTCGTGGATAACCGCGGCGGCGCCGGCGGCGTGCTCGGCTCCGAACTCGTGGCGCGTGCGGCACCCGACGGTTACACGCTCGTCATGGGCACGACCGGCACGCACGCGATCAACGCGAGTCTCTACGCCAAACCTTCTTACGATCCGCTACGTGACTTCGTCGCCATCACGCCGGCCGCGCTGCTACCTAACATGATCGTCGCGCACCCTTCAGTGCCCGCGAGAAACATACGGCAGCTCATTTCGCTTGCGCGCGCGAAACCCGGCGAAGTCTCCTATGCGTCGTCCGGTAACTTTCTGTATTTAAGTGGCGCGCTTTTCACAACGATGGCGAAGATCAGCATGTTGCACGTGCCGTTCAAAGGCGGCGCGCAGGCGATGCCCGCGGTGATTTCGGGAGAAGTTGCAACGTCATTCGCAACGATCGTATCGACGCAGCCGCAGGTTACGAGCGGCAAGCTGCGGGGGTTGGCCGTGACCAGCGCCAAACGCTTTCCCACGGCGCCGGAACTGCCGACCGTTGCCGAATCGGGAGTGCCCGGCTACGAAGCAGTCGCGTGGTACGGGGTCTTCGCGCCAGCGGGCATACCGGGTGACATCGTGACCCGGCTCAATACCGAGATTGCACGGATCGTGCGCTCGCCGGAAGTGCAGGAGCAGCTACTCAAGCAAGGCGCAGAATCGTACGCCACGAGTCCGGAAGAGTTCACGAATGTCATCCGGCGCGACGTGCAGAAATGGGCGAAGGTCGTGAAAGACTCGGGCGCAAAACCGGATTGATTTCCGTCGTTTTCGTAATGCGCATCGCGAAAATGACCAGCGACGGTCTTGTTACCTCGCGTCTTTTGACACCTCAACGATCTTTTGCATCAGCCATTCGAGGTCCGCGTTTAACTTGGACAAGCCCTCGGTTGCAGCGAACGTCTTCGTATCCATGAAGAGCTTCTTGTTGATCTCTACCTGGATGCTATCTATACCGGCCGCCGGGTTCCCGACGCGACGGATGAGCTCATTGCCGATATAAGGCGTGTTAACTGAGACGCTGTAGCCCAGGCCCTTCAGCGTTTCGACGACAAGCTCCATGGCACCCTTCGAAGCGGTTTGACCTTTGAGATCGCTCACACAGAAGTCCGCGCGCGCCTGACCGGCATCCGGGTGAGTGGGGGCGCCGACCGCGGACATGCAATGACAGGAGATCTGCGTCAGACGTCCGAATCGTCGAAACAAGTCGTCCGCGATGCGCTTCAGCTCGGCGTGATACGGCCGGTAATAGCGATCGAGCCGTTCTTCGATTTCCGCGACAGTGAGCTTGCGCTCCTGAAAGGGCTCGCCGTAACGCGCCTTGGTCTTGATGAGGCCGAGTCCCTCAAGCGTGCGCGCGGTGGGCCGCAGCGGGACCGGCCATTCGCCAGCGACGAGGGCCGGATCCATGTCGAGCTCGTTTCTGTTCACATCGATCCAGGTGTTTGGGAAGGTGCAATAGAGGAGCGTTCCGCCTACGTGAGGCGCAGCCCCCCAGAGCTCGTCGACGTACATCGACACGTTGTCATGTACTGTCGTGAACGGGAGCGGCGATCGGTAAAGGTTCGGGTACTCGCGCCCGCTGCGCGATACGTCGACGAGAAGCGGCGCGGGCGCACCTGTGGGCTCGTAGCGCAGGAAGAGCCCCGGTTCTGCGTAGATCGGCGCGCGCTTCACTGAGTCTCCTTCCTCACCCCACAACCGATTCCCGCGTGCAGTGCGACTGCTGTCATATGGTCCTTGGCGTAGAAAAAAGGCTCCGAAAATTATGGCATAGTCGGGGCGCTCCACTTGGCGGGTGGTGGAGTTATATCACTCGCGATTGATTCTCGATTCGTTGACCGCCCCGGTGCTCGTTGGCTAGACTCGCCGGCTCTTCTCTCCTAGGAACACATCAAAGGAAGCGTTGCCATGGCTCAGAAGAAATCCAAGAAGGCTCCCGAAAAAAATAAAACCGGCAAATCCCCTGCCAACGCGCCAAAGGGCTTCGATACGCGTGACGCGAAGAATCGCAAGCTCACCCGAAAAGACGTGAAGAAAGCGGCGAAGCGCTATAGCAACTGGGGCCGCTGGGGCAAAAACGATGAGATCGGAACGCTCAACTTCACGACGCCCGAGGACATCGTGGCGGCTGCGCAGCTCGTACGCAAAGGCAAGGTCATGTCGCTCGCGCTCAACTACGATCAGCAGGGGCCGCAGGGCGCGAAGTCGAAGTATCCCGCGCTGGGCCGCTTCAACCCGATACATCTGATGACACGCACCGGCACCGACGCGTACTCGGGCGTGCTCGACAAACGCGGCATCCGCGGCACCGACGACATCATCATCATGCCGCTGCAGTGCGGCACGCAGTGGGACGGTCTCGGTCACATCATGTTCGAAGACAACATGTGGAATGGCTACGACTGCCGCGAGGTGACGAGTGCCGGCGCGCAGAAAGCGGGGATCGAGAAGACCAAGGAGAAAATGATCGGCCGCGGCGTACTGCTCGACGTGGCTCGCGCCATGGGCCATGAGTTCCTTCCGGATGGATTCGCGATCACGAATGAGGTGCTCGACTACACTGCCGAGCTTCAGGGCGTGGAAGTGCGGCGCGGGGATTTCCTGCTTGTGCACACGGGGCATGTCCAGCGCTGTCTCATGAACGAAAGCTGGGATGGATATTCGGGCGGTGACGCCCCCGGTTTTGCCTTCGAGACGGTCAAATGGCTGCACAAGAAGGAAATCGCAGGTGTGGCCACCGACACGTGGGGCGCAGAAGTGCGGCCCAACCAGACGGAAGACACCAACCAGCCGTGGCACTGGATCGTGATCCCCATGATGGGCCTTACGGTCGGGGAAATTTTCCATCTGAACGAGCTCGCCGCCGATTGCGCGGAGGATGGGGTGTATGATTTTCTATTCGTCGCGCCCGCACTCCCGATAACGGGCGCGGTCGGCTCTCCCGTCAACCCACTGGCGATCAAATAATCATGCGCGCATTCAAAATCCTCATTGTGTTCTCGGCGCTGCTTGCCAGCGCTGTCTATGCTCAAACCAAGTGGGACATGCCGACGCCGTACATCGACTCGGAGTTCCATACCCAGAACATCCGCACGTACGTTGAAGAGGTGAAGAAAGGCACCGGCGGCCAGCTCGACATCGTGGTGCACAGCGGACAGTCCCTCATCAAACATCCGGACATTCTCCGCGCGGTGTCGACCGGCCAGGTAAACATGGCCGAGTTCATCCTGGGACAGTTCGGCAACGAAGATCCGGTGTTCGGCGCGGACAACCTTCCTTTCGTTGCCGTCGGCTACGATAACGCGGCCAAGTTCTATCAGGCGCAGAAGCCTTATCTCGAGAAGAAGCTCCTGGCGCGCGGCGTGAGATTGCTGTACTCGACAGCCTGGCCCGGTCAGGGCATCTATACCAAGACGCCGCTGAAGTCGCTGGATGACCTGAAGGGTATGAAGTTCCGCACGTACAGCCCGCAGACCGCGCGGCTCGCTGAGCTGCTGGGCGCAAGTCCGACGGTGATCCAGGCGACGGATATCCCGCAGGCTTTCGCCACCAACACCGTGCAGGCGATGGTCACATCTTCAGCGACGGGCGTTTCGTTCAAGTCATGGGAATTCGTGAAGGTGTACTACACGGTGAGTGCGTTCCATCCGAAGAACGTCGTCGTCGTGAACGAGCGCGCATTTCAGCGTCTTCCGGAAGGCCAGAAAAAAGTGCTCATCGAACGCGCGGCCGCGGCCGAGAAGCGCGGTTGGGACATGTCGCGGGAACGCGAGAAATCAGGTAACGAGACGCTGGCGAAGAACGGCATCAGCCTCCTCGAGCCGGATGCGAGCATGAAAGCCGCGTTGACGAAGATTGGGGAGCAGATGCTGGGCGAGTGGCTGAAAACGGCGGGCGCCGACGGCGAGGCGATGGTGAAAGCCTATCGCGCGAAGTAAGCGGCGCTTCTGCTACGCAGCATTCCCTCCAGCACGCCGTCCGGTGACACCGGCGTGAATGTATCCTGCACCCCGTGAGACGGGCACTGGATACGCTGTACGCCGCTGGCGGAGCACTCGCGGCGATGTTCCTGGCGGCGACGTGTGTGGTGATGCTGCTGCAGGTTGCGGCACGCGAGTCGAGGATTCTATTCCGCGGGGCCGACGACATCGTCGCCTGGGCGTGCGCGGCCTCCGTGTTCCTCGCACTGGGTTACACCTTCCGCAAGGGCGAGCTGATTCGCGTGGGGCTGCTGCTCGAGAGGCTTCGACCCGCAGCACGCCGGCGCGCTGAGATCTTTTCGCTCAGCATTGCGCTGATTTTCTGCACCTATGCGGTGTGGGCGGTGACGACTTTCGTGTATGAGAGCTGGAAATTCAACGAGGTCGCCCAGGGCCTCATCAGGATTCCAATCTGGATACCGCAGATGAGCCTCGTCGTCGGCATGATCATTTTTTGTATCGCCATTGCCGACGAGCTGGTGACCGTACTGCGCGGCCACAAGCCCGCATACGTGCTCGCCGAAGCGGATCGGCGTGCGCGCGGAGACTTTTCGGAAACGATATGAGCGCCTGCAGGTTCACCAGCGCCGGTGCGCTCAGGATGCTGTGCGCGCAAAATGAGGCGCTGCCGGCGTAGGCATCATGGGCACACTGACGATCGCCTTGCTTCTGCTTGTGCTTCTGCTCGTGCTGCTCGCGGGCGGCGTCTGGATCGCCATTTCGCTCGCCGTGGTCGCGTGGTTCGGGCTGCAATTTTTCACGAGCACGCCGCCCGACGTGAACCTGTTCCAGTCGTTCTGGAGCACCACGGCCTCGTGGAACCTCGCCGCGCTGCCGCTCTTCGTGTGGATGGGGGAGATCCTGTACCGCACGAAGCTTTCCGACGAAATGTTCGAAGGCCTGTCGCCCTGGCTCGGCTGGCTGCCCGGGCGCCTCATGCACGTGAACGTGCTCGCGTGCGGCATTTTCGGCACGGTCTCGGGATCGTCGGCCGCCACCTGCGCCACGATTGCAAAGGTCGCGCTGCCTGAGCTCATTCGTCGTGGTTACGACGAGAAAACGTGCTTGGGCTCGCTGTGCGGCGCGGGAACGCTGGGCATGCTGCTGCCGCCTTCGATCATCATGGTCGTTTATGCGGTCGCCGCCGAAGTGTCGATCCTGAAGGTCTTCCTCGCCGGCTTTCTGCCCGGTCTCATGCTGATGGCGCTGTTTTCCGGTTACCTGGTGGTATGGGCGCTGCTCAATCCCGACAAGACGCCGAAGGCGGAGGAGAAGCTCACGCTGAAGGAAAAGCTCTATCGCAGCCGCAACCTCATTCCGTGTCTCATGCTGATCGTATTCATCATCTGGGTCATGGTGGTCGGCTGGGCGACGGCCACCGAGTCGGCTGCATTCGGCGTGTTGGGCGCGCTCGCCATCGCAGGCTGGTCAGGCGGGCTCAACCGCCACAGTTTCCGGGAAAGCCTCATGGGCGCGACGCGGCTCTCGTGCATGATTCTGTTCATACTCGCCGGCGCGGCGTTTCTGGCCTCGTGCATGGCGTTCACGGGCATTCCGAAAGCGCTCGCCGAATGGGTGGCTTTGCTGAATCCCAACCCGTACGCCTTGATAGTCATCCTCGCCGTCATCTACATCATTCTCGGCGCAGCGCTCGACGGCATTTCCATGATCGTACTGACCACCGCGATCGTGATACCGATGGTGGAGAAGGCTGGCTTCGACCTTGTATGGTTCGGTATTTTCATTGTGTTGCTGGTCGAGATCGCGGAGGTCACGCCGCCGCTCGGCTTCAATCTGTTCGTATTGCAGACGATGAGCGGGCGTGATTCGAACTATGTCGCGCTCGCCTCGATTCCGTTCTTCTGCATGATGGTGGTTGCGCTCGTGTTGATCACAGTGTTTCCGGCGATCGCCACCTGGCTGCCGGACGTGCTTTTCGAAAAACAGAAATAGCGATCCTGACGGTACGTATTTCGTTTAAATAATAGAGGAGGAATGATGACGCGTGCGTTATTGACTACTGTTGTGCTCTGCGCCTGCGCTGCTTCAGCGCACTCACAAACGACTGGCGCTTATCCCTCGCGCCCGGTTCGCATCATCGTGCCGCAATCGCCCGGTGCGTCCACCGACCTGACCGCGCGTCTGATCGCCCAGAAGCTCACCGTGGCGCTCGGGCAGACGGTGCTCGTCGACAATCGGCCAGGTGCGGGCAGCATCATTGGGACAGAAGTGGTTGCAAAGGCCACTCCGGACGGGCACACGCTCCTCGTAGTTGCTTCGTCGATTACGCTCAACCCTACGCTGCACAAGAACCTGGGCTATGACCCGGTGCGCGACTTCGCGCCCATTACGCAGCTCTCTTCGTTCCCCAACATGATCACGGTGCATCCGACGGTGCCCGTTAAAACTGTCAAGGACCTGATCGCCCTCGCGAAAGCGAAGCCGGGCGCGCTCAACTACGGCTCGAGCGGCACGGGGACAGGAACGCATCTCTCCGCCGAGCTATTCAAATACATGACGGGAACGGATATGGTTCACGTGCCCTACAAAGGCGGCGGCGCGGCAATTCCGGCACTCGTCGGGGGGCAGGTGCAGCTGGGCTTCGCCACGGTGTCGTCCGTGCTTCCGCACGTCAAGGCCGGGAGGCTTCGTTCGATCGCCGTGACGACGGCGAAACGCTCGGCCGTGCTTCCCGAAGTGCCGACGATCGCCGAGGCGGGCGTGCCGGGGTACGACCATGGTCCGTGGAACGGCTTCCTTGCGCCGGGCAAAACCCCGCGCGCGATCATCACTCGCCTCAATGAAGAAACCGTACGTATCCTGCACTCGCCTGAAAGCAGGGCTGTGTTCCTGAACGAAGGCGCAGAGCCCGTGGGCAACAAACCCGAAGAATTCGCCGCCATCATCAAGTCGGAAATCGCGAAGTGGGCGAAGGTGATACAGGCAGCAGGAATCAAGGCGGATTAGGAGACGAACATGAATATCGATCTGCACAACCACGTCATCCCTTCCACGATCATCGATGCGATCGCGCGCAGCCCCGACCGATACGGCACGCGCGTCGAAGAGAAAGACGGCAAGCGCTGGTTCAACAGCCACGGCCGGCTCGCCGAGCTCACGGACGTCTTCTACGACGCTGGTGCGAAGGTCGAGTGGATGGACCGCAACAAGCTCGACATTGCAGCGATCTCGGTCGGGCCACCCATCTATTTCTATGATCTGAAGCCCGAGCTCGGGCTCGAAGCGGCGAAGCTTTCGAACGACGGCATCGCCCAGATGGTTGCGAAGCAGCCGAAACGTCTGCGGGGCATGGCTCACCTGCCGATGCAGGATCCCGATGCGGCCATCACCGAGCTCGAGCGGGTGGTGAAGGAATACAAGTTCAAGGCAGTAGAAGTCGGCACGTCGATCGAAGGCAAGCCGCTGGCCGACCCGCGCTTCAGGAAAGTGCTGAGAACCATCGAGCAGCTCGACTGTTTCGTTTTCACCCATCCCTACCAGTGTCTTGCGCAGGGCGGCATGGGCGAGTACTACCTCAGTAACTTCATCGGGTTTCCGCTGGATACCACGATGATGGTGGCGCACCTCATGTACAGCGGCGCGCTCGACGAGCTCAAAAAGTTGAAGTTCCTACTGCCTCACGGGGGCGGTTACGTGCCCTACCAGATCGGGCGCTTCATACACGGCTTCAACGTGCGGCCCGAACCGAAGATGAAAACGAAGACTTCGCCCGCCGACCTGCTGCGGCGCTTTTATTTCGATGCGCTGACGCACGACCCGCTGGCGGCGCGTCACCTCATCAACCGGGTCGGCGCTGACCGCGTGGTCATCGGGAGCGACCATCCGTTCGACATGGGCCCGCCCGATCTGATGGGCGCCATCGACTCGATACCGAACCTTACAGCCGCAGAGCGTGAGCAGGTCTGCAGCCGGACCGCACTTTCACTTCTGGGCGAAGCCTGAACGCAGCCCCCTCACTTCAAGCAAAAGGACAAGCAATGAACCTCACCGAACGCCGTAACCGCCTTCGTAAGATGCTGTCGGGCGACGAGTGCCTGTCGCCCGCGAGCGTGTACGACGCCCTTTCAGCCCGCGTCGCTCAGAGTGTCGGCTACGAGCTCGGCATGCTCGCGGGCTCCGTCGCATCGAACACCACGCTGGGCGCGCCCGACCTCATCGTCCTGACGATGACCGAATTCGCCGAGCAGATCCGGCGCATCGCACGCGCATCCAATCTCAGTCTCATGGTAGACGCCGACCACGGCTACGGTAATGCACTGAACGTCATGCGCACCGTCGAGGAATGCGAGCATTCCGGCGTTTCCGGGATGAGTATTGAAGACACCGTCTTGCCGACGCGCTTCGGATCCAAGGGCGAAGAGCTGACCTCCATCGAAGAGGGTGTGGGCAAGATGAAAGCCGCGCTCGCGGCACGCAGTGATCCTTCGCTCGTCATCGCAGGCCGCACTTCAGCGCTGAAGATCGAAGGCCTCGAAAGCGCTCTTGCGCGCGCGAAAGCCTACGCTGCAGCCGGCGTCGATGCGATCTTTCTAGTGGGTGTCGAAGCGCTGGAGCAGGTCAAAGCCGTGCACGATGCGGTCAAGCTCCCGATCATCGTCGGCTCGGCGCCGGCGTCTATCAAGCGCGAAGACTTTGCGGCTGCGGGCGCGCGCGTTCTGCTGCAGGGCCATCAGCCGGTCGCTGTCGTGGTGAAGGCGTTGCGCGAAGTCTACGAGCACCTGCACAAGGGCGGGGCGCCGGCGGATCTCAAATCGAAGATCGCCTCGAACGACGAGATGAACGCGGTGACGCATAACGACGCCTGGAAAGGCTGGCAGAAAGACTACCTGCGCTGATCGACCTTACTTGCTGCCTTTCAGCACCACCGCCGACAGAATCCACGATACGACGCTGAAGAGAATCGCACCGAAGAAACCTGCCCAGAAGCCCGCCACCCTGAAGCCTTCAACAAAGGAGCCCACGAGCCAGAAAAGGAGCCCGTTGATGACGAAGATGAAAAGCCCGAGTGTCACGATCGTGACAGGCAGCGTGAGCATGATCAGAAGCGGCCGGATGATCGCGTTGACGAGCCCGAGGATCAGCGCCGCGACGAGCGCGGCCGTGAAGCTCGAGACGGTAATTGACGGCATGAGGTAGGCGACCGCGATCAGTGCCAGCGTGTTGACGAGCCAGACGAGCAGGATTCGCATCGGGTCTTCTCCCTTGAGTCTTTCTGATACTAACGCGCGGCCGGCGCATCGCCGACCTGCACCAGCTGCTTCCCGATATTGCGGCTTGTAAGAAGGCGTAGAAAAGCGCCGGGCGTCGCCTCGAACCCGTTCGCTATATCGAACTTCGACTTGATCAGTCCGGCCTCGACCCAGGCGCCGATGCGCTTTCGCGCTGCGGCCTGAAACTGCTCGTAATCGCTCACGAGAAAGCCGCGAATCGTTGCGCGAGCGATGAGAATCTGGCGCTGGAAACGGAGCCCGATGTCAGGCTCCCCGAACCTGGCGGCGAGACTGATCGAGCCGACGATCACTACGCGCGCGTGGGTCGCGAGGTTCTGCATCACTGCGTCGTGGATCTGGCCGCCGGTGTTGTCGATGAAGACATCGATGCCGTTGGGGCAGGCCTCTCGAACGGCCGCGGCCAGGTCGCCCCCGGTACGATAGTCGATTGCTTCCGCATAGCCCGCGTCGCGACAGCCCTGAGCTTTCTCGGCCGAGCTGGTAATGCCGACTGCGCGACATCCCGAGAGCTTCGCGATCTGTCCGGCGATCTGCCCGACGGAGCCCGCGGCCGCTGATATGACGACCGTGTCGCCGGCTTTCATGTGCCCCGCTTCGAGAAGCGCGAAGTACGCGGTCTGGCCGTTCATGCCGAGTGCGTCGAGCCAGTAGGGGAGCGGTGCAAGCTTCGCGTCGACCGGGCGGACGACATTCGGTCGCAGGACGGCATATTCCTGCCAACCGAAATTGTGATCGGTGACAACGATGTCGCCGGGCTTGTACGGCTTCGCGTTCGAGGCCACCACTTCGGCGATGGCGCCGCCCATCATCACGTCGCCGGGTTTTACGCCCGCGGCGTAGTTCTTCTGCGGGCTGATGCGCCCTCGCATGTACGGTGCGACGTCGAGATAGATTGCGCGGGCGAGGAGCTGATTCGGACCCGGCTCGGGCACAGCGCCCTCTTCGAGCGCCCAGTTCGCTTCCGAAGGCATGCCTTCGGGATACGACTTCAGGCGCCACTGCCTATTGCGGTTTCGGCTCAAAGTGGACCCCTACTTAGATGTGCACTTTCGGCCGTGACGCTTTTTGCGGCGCAAAGTAGGTGTGCACTTTGCGACGAAGCGTCAGCTGCCCGCGGCCGCCTTGATCCCCGCAGCTTTCACAAGCTTCTCGAACTTGTTCACCTCGGCCTTGAGGTAGGCGTGAAACTGTTCCGGCGTGCTCGCGATGATTTCCGCGCCCACTTCCGCGTGCTTTTGCGCGATATCCGGCGTCTTCAGAATTTCGACGAACTCCTTGTGCAGGAAGAGGACGAGCGGCCTCGGCATACCTGCCGGCCCGGCTACTGCTGACCACGAGGTATTTTCATAGCCCGGCACTCCGGATTCGGCGATGGTCGGCACATCCGGCAGCGCAGGCGAGCGCTTCGCGCCGGTTGTGGCCAGCGCGCGGATGCGATTCGTCTTAACGTGCGGCGTCGTGGAGATCATGTTGTTGAAGAGCACCTGGATCTGGCCACCGATGAGATCGGTGAGCGACGGTGCTGAGCTCTTGTACGGAATGTGGGTCATCTTCGTTTTCGTCATCAGCCCGAAAAGCTCACCCGAAACGTGGCCGAAGCCGCCGACGCCTGACGAGCCGTAATTGAGCGCGCCCGGCTTTTCGCGCGCGAGTGCGATGAGCTCCTTCACGCTTTTCGCTGCAACGCTCGGATGCACGGCCAGTACGCCGGGCGAAGTCGATACCTGCGTGATCGGCGAAAAATCCTTGATCACGTCGAACGAGAGCTGATAGAGGTGCGGGTTCACCGCCCACGTGCCGACAGTCGCAATGACGAGGGTGTAGCCGTCGGCCGGTGCGCGGGCAACGATTTCCATGCCGATGTTGCCGCCGGCACCGCCGCGGTTGTCGACGATGACCTGCTGACCGAGGCGCTGCGAGAGCTTCTCACCGAGCATGCGCCCCTGAATGTCGGTGGGCCCGCCCGGCACGAAAGGAACGACGAAGCGAATCGGCTTCGTCGGGTAGCCGCCGGGGCCCTTGGTCTGCGCGTGCGCAACAGGCGCAATTGCGAGTGTTACGAGAACTGCGATCGGGCTGAGATGAAACTTCATGGTGTGCTCCATTTTGTGTTCGCCGACGCCTCACCAGCGTCGGCAAGTGCCTGTATGAGGCGCATGACTGCTGCGTGATGAGTGGGTACCATCTAAGCCGTCGTCGCGAGCCGGTTCGCGCTCTTCTCGAGATTCGAAACCACGGCTGCGCCGAAAGCACGCGTGCCCGTCGCGCCGCCGAGGTCTGCCGTTCGCTGGGCTGGATTCGCGAGTACCGCGTCGACTGAAGCTTCGATCGCAGCCCCTGCGGAAGTCAACTCCGCGCGGCTGTGTCGGTTGCCAAGCCAGTCGAGCAGCATGCCGCACGAGAGTATGAGCCCCGTGGGGTTGCCGATGTCCTTGCCTGCGATATCTGGCGCCGAGCCGTGCCCGGCGTTTGCCACCGCGTGCTTCTCGCCTGCGTTGAGCGCTGCGGCAAGGCCGAGACTTCCCGACATGGCGACCGCCAGATTCGAAAGCACGTCGCCGAACATGTTAGTGATGAGGACGACGTCGTGGCGCTGCGGCCGCGAATAGAGATCTGCCGCCATGGCATCGATATCCATCTCGCGCCACGTTACCTGCGGAAAGCCAGCGGCGATCTCGGTCGCCTGCCTGATGAAGATTCCGTCGGACAGCTGAAGTACGTGACGTTTTCCGACCGCGGTAACGTGCTTGCGGCGCCGCGATGCATATTCGAAGGCGACCTGCGCAATGCGTCTCGAAGCCTTTGCCGTGATCTTCCGAACCGAAAGTGCCACGTCTTCGGTGGGCATGAATTCGCCATTACCGAGGAACATGTTGCGGTCGGAATAGAAGCCTTCGGTGTTTTCGCGCACGATCAGGCAGTCAAGCGAAGGCCGTGCATTGGGAAGACCCGGGCGGGTGCGCGCAGGCCGGATGTTTGCGTAGAGATCGAGGCGCTTACGAATCGTCCCCGGCACATTGATGCCGCCTTTGTCACGGGGCGCGTATTCGGTCATGCCGCAGGGCCCGAGCACGACCGCGTCCGCCGCGAGTGCTTCCTCGACGATGCTGTCGGGCAGCGTCGAGCCGATGCGCTGGAAGCTGGCAACCCCGATTTCACGGGTGACGAAGGTGAGACCGAGTGAATACACGGCGTTCGCGCGCTCGAGCACAGCGAGTGCTGCAGCGGTGATTTCCGGGCCGATATCATCGCCCGGGAGTACGAGAAGGTTCATCGGGATTACCGTTCGAGGGGTTTGCTACGGAAGTGCCGTAGGATATCGTAACCGGCACTTCCTTCGCGACTCCGTGCCGATATGAAAAATGCTTGAAGTACCCCAATCGGATTCGTAATGACGGAACGTTGCTACAGGGACATCTGACGCGATACCTTACGCCCCGGCAGGTGTCCGAGCCCCACAGTCGCTTTAAAGCTGAAAACAACAATAGAGGAGAAGAGTATGCAGTTACTGAAAGCAATCGCAGTGGCGTTGGGCGTGTGTGCCGCAGCGGCCGCTGGCACCGCGGCAGCGCAGACGTTCCCGACTAAAACGGTGCGGTTGATAC
>JBKJPI010000361.1:0-4352 GCA_046595235.1 Burkholderiales bacterium
CGGTCACGCCGCTGTTCGAGGATGACCGTGAGACTGTGCGGTTCGAGACCTGGCTGCCCGGCACCCGGGTCGAGTCGGCGATGCCCGAAGGTGCCGAATTGCTGGTCCTTGCCGGCAGCCTGGTCGAATCCGGGGACACCCTGGAGCGCATGTCCTGGTTGCGCTTGCCTCAAGGCGCCATGTCCGCGGTCGCCGGCCCGCAAGGTGTCAAGGTGTGGGTGAAGACCCGCCACCTTCGTTTCGTCGCTGCGGCACCGTAACTAAAGTTCCAGGACAAGAGTGACTCTCACCGCCACGCTGATCAAAAGCTACGCCAATTGATCCAGCGTATTGCCGTTTGCTGCCTATCGAATCGCAATGGGTGACACAGTCGAGCCCGAGCCGCCCTGCATCTTCAGCGGCTGCATGACGAAAGCGAACTCGCCCACCTTCTTCGCCGCGAGCTCGTCCAGCTTCAGGTTTTCGAGGAGATGAATACCGTTCACGACCAGCATGATCTGATGCACGGGCAGGCTCAGCGTTTTGTCGGGATTCGGCGCGACTTCGACGGGCCAGTTATCGGCGCCGACGAGCATCGGGTCCTGCTTCGCGAGCCACTCCGCCGCCGCAATGCCGATGCCCGGGCAGCTCTTCACGTACCGCGCGTTTTCCTTCGCCCAGAGCTTGCCCCAGCCGGTGTGGATGATCACGGCGTCACCGGGCAGCAGCTTCAGGTTCTGGCGCGTCAGCGCATCCTGCAGGTCCTGCACCGTGATCTCGTAGGCATCCGGCAGCATGTCGACGCCTTTGAGCGCTGCGACGTCGATCAGCACGCCGCGCGTGATGAGCGTCCCCACTTTCTCGATGCCGAGCTTGGTGAAGCCGCCGCGCGACGAGTTCTCGCTCACCTTGAAGCAGTTGTACCAGCTGTCTTCGTGCGTCTGGTGCGCGAAGCTATCGAACTGCGTGCCGACCTGACCGATTTCCGACACGACTATTTCCTCGTTCGAGCCGCGGCGGTTCGAAAAATCGTTCATGAAGGTGCGCTTCGCGTGCACGTCGAATCGCCGCGTGCCGAAGAACGGCATGCGATCGTTGAGGACATGCGCGAGCTCGATCACCTCACCGCTCCGGATCAGCTCCTTCGCCCGCAGTACCGATTTCACGCCCATGTGATTCGCCGACCCGCGCTCGTCGGCCTTGCCCCACTTCGACGGGCAGCGCTGGCTTTCGGATGGCACGCGCCAGCTTTGCGCATGCGCGAACAGCGGGACGGAAATAGCCAACACGGCAACTACGGCTGCGATGCTGTTCATGTGACCCTCCTTTGGTATCGGATCCAGGACGGACCCGATGATCAGTCTAGCAGTTTGTCGAATTTATCCGCGATACTGTCCACGGAGCCGAGGGACGTACGTTGAGTAAGATGCCTCACGATCAACAAACATTCTTGCGTTACGTCGCTCCGCGCATCGTGCTCACCCGCCTTCTCCATGTGACATGAAGCAGGCCGAAGAGGCCAAGCTGCTGTCTTCCGAGCATTTCAGCGTGGACGGCACGCTGATCCGTGCCTGGACCTCGCTCACGAGCTTCGCGCACAAGGACGGCCCACCGCCGGACCAAGGCGGCAGCAAGAGCTTTGTTTTCCCAATGCTCAGCCGCCGTGGGTGAACTCGTTCAGCAGCTCCTCGTTTTCGATGTGACTGCGCCGATTGTCGATGCTTACTTAGCACGCCCTGCCGCTTGAGCGAGCTCAATGTGGGCCCTGGCATTGCTCGGCATGACCGCCGTCATCCAGATCTTCGTTTACCCGGACGCATGGCCGATCCATCTATCGTGGGCCGTAGCGCTGCTTTATCTTGCGGGCCGCGGTGGTGGGCCGTTGGCTCGATCGTGCGCTGGGAATCAGGTAAGCACAGTCGCCGGGCATTTCGGAAAGCGATCGGTGTCGGTCGGATCAGGTTTCTGAACCTCGAAGGGTACGCGACACACTGTCGCTCCGCTTCAATGTGCTGATGACGATGCCGGTTAGCTCTGAGCTACAAGCGGGTTCACTGCATTCAGTCCGGCGAAACGGCTGAAATCTCGATCGGCCGTCCACAGCTCACGCACGCCGTGCTGTATGCAGAGCGCGGCGATCCGCGCATCGTGCACCTGTGGGCCGACGATACGGCCCGCCTCCAGCAGGCGGCGTAGCTCGGTCCAATGGGCGGCGGACTCCGCCAACACGGTGAGGGTAGGCGATTCGAGCCATGCCTGAATCTGGTCGATCGCTTTCACCAGCGGAGTCGGTGGCGCGAAGATGCGCGGGTGAGTGACGATTGCGAAGAACTCGTGCACGCACGGCCACGGAATGCACCACTGCGCGCGGCCCTGGGCGAGAGCCGCGACACCGTCGACGGCTGCTTTGTGAAACGGCGCATCCACCCGGTGCGCGTAGACGAGTATGTTGGTGTCGAGCGCGATCAACCGCCGCGTCCCTCGTACGCGAGCTCTCGCAGGCGATCCCATGAAACGCCTTGCGCGGCAGCCTGCAGCCCGCGGCCTTTAAAGCTCGCCGGGCGCAGACGGAACGCCTTGCGATGCTCTTTGTCCTCGAGGAGCCGGCGCAGGCCCGCCTCAACCAGAGCCTTGACGGTGGTTCCTTCGCGAGCAGCAAGGCGGCGAGCTTCATCGAGCAATGGATCGGCGATATCGATAGTCGTCTTCATGAGCAACCTTGCTGTATCGAGAAATATGGGTAGCAACATCGTAGCAGCTCGGCAGGAGAAGCTCAAGCCGCCCGGTCTTACTTTGTAGCTGCGTCATCGAAGCTTCCTTCATTTGAATAGTGCACAATGAAGGCATCTCGACGTGACGAATGGAGCGCTGCATGAGTCTGCTCACCCGCAAGGATACGCATTGCTCCGTGACAGCGTTGTTGCTCGTGACGTTCGCGAGTGCGCTGCCTGCTGCACAGGACCAGACCGGAAAATGGCCGGAAAAGGTGGTGCGCATCGTCGTGGCGACTGCGCCCGGCAGCGGCGACGACTTCACAACGCGTCTTCTCGCGCCAAAGCTGAGCGAGCTGCTCCGCCAGCAGTTCATCGTGGAAAACCGTCCAGGCGCCGGGGGCATGATAGGTCAGACCCATGTCGCGAAGTCCGCGCCGGACGGTTATATCTGGCTGCTCGCAGGGGGCTCGATGGCAGGGGCGCGATACGTGAACGCCGCCGTTACTTATGATGTGCTGCGCGACTTCACGCCGGTTTCCCTACTCGAGACCTCACAGTTCGTGATGCTGGTACATCCGAGCGTGCCTGCGCGAAACACGAAGGAATACGTCGCGCTCGCTCGATCTCAGCCTGGAAAGATGACATTCGGAACGCTCGGCGCCGGCCAGATTCCCTATTGGAGCGCGGTCCTCTTCAACAACATGGCGGGCATCAAAGCGGTCGAAGTCGCGTACAAAGGCACCGGCGAAGCGATCATCGACCTGATGGCCGGGCGCGTCGACTACTACTTCGCGCCCTCGGTCGCCGCTGTGTCTTACAAGACAAAACTGCGGGCGCTTGCGGTCACCGGCATGACGCGCTCACCCGTCTTTCCCGAAGTGCCCACGATGTCGGAGGCTGCGCTACCGGGCTATGACATGCCGGCATGGCGCAGCATCATGGGGCCGGCTGGGGTCCGGCGCGACATCGTCACCTCGCTTCATGCCGCGATCGCACGCGCGCTCGAGATGCCCGATGTGCGCGAAAAGATGCTCAATGCCGGTTCGGAAGCCGCGCCCAGCAGCCCGGAGGAGCTCTCGAAACGCTACGCCGACTGGATAGAGCGCTTCGGCAAGATCGCGCGGCAGGCCGGGATCAAGCCGCTATAGAATCTGCAAGCTTGCTTCGATTCAGGCGCGTCATGGGGTTCGACGTTCTATCTGTCTTCGCACGGGCGCGACCACGCTATTCCCGGCTTTGATAACCAGTTATTTGACGGTCTTCAAAGTCGGCGGAAAAGTTTGGGTCAATTCACTAGATAGAAAGTTGATCATCTCCTGTCGACTTTTTCTCGCAGCTTCAGAGTTGCCTTCGATCGTAACGCCTTCAGTTCCACATTGTTTCTGGACGGCTTTGCTTTGCTCAATGCTTCTGATGACTTCGAGATTTTTTATGTCCATCAGAGCTCCGTCAGTCCCTACCGAAAAGTTGCACTTACCGAAGCCTGTTTCATAGGGAATGCGGGTCAGTGGAGCGTCCGAATCCCAGCCATGGCGCGCTTCATACTCTGAAATTCTGATATCAAAACCCTTACCACGCATCTCTTTGAAGAGATTGCGACAAGTTTGTGCAGGCTGATAATCGTCCTCTGTGGCGAGCTGGAAAAGCAGTTTGGCGCCA
>JBKJPI010000461.1:0-7445 GCA_046595235.1 Burkholderiales bacterium
GCTGCGGCATACGCGTGCATCTGCGGGGTGGTGAAGTCCGGTACATAGACGGCAACCCCGCGCACCCGATTAACAAAGGCGTGATCTGCGCCAAGGGCGCATCGGGCATCATGAAGCAGTATTCGCCGGCGCGCCTCACGCAGCCGCTCCGGCGTAAGGCAGGCGCCGAGCGCGGCAGCGCCGAGTTCGAGGTCATCTCCTGGGAAGAAGCCTATAGCGTGATGGTCGAGCGCCTTTCGAAGATCCGCGCGACCGACCCGAAAAAGTTTGCGTTCTTCACCGGTCGCGACCAGATGCAGGCGATGACCGGCATGTTCGCCCGCCAGTTCGGAACTCCGAATTACGCGGCGCACGGCGGCTTCTGCTCGGTCAACATGGCCGCAGGGATGATCTACACCATCGGCGGGTCATTCTGGGAGTTCGGCGGGCCGGACCTCGAGCGTGCAAAGCTCTTCGTGATGATCGGGACGGCGGAGGACCACCATTCCAATCCGATGAAGATCGCGATCTCGAAGTTCAAGCGCAGCGGCGGGCGCTTCATTTCGATCAACCCGGTGCGCACCGGGTATTCGGCGATTGCGGACGAATGGATACCGATAAGGCCCGGGACTGACGGGGCGCTCCTGCTCGCACTCGTCCACGAGATCATTCAGACCGGGCTTTACGACCGCGATTTCATCGCGGCGTATACGAACGCAGGCCATCTCATAGACGTCGACCCGCAGAGCGAGAGTCACGGCCTTGCGCTGCGTACCGGGGAAGACCGGGGCCACGGCAGCCCGCACTTCGCAAACGACGAGCTGTGGTGGGACCGGATTAGCGAGCAGCCTGTCGTCAACCATACGCCCGGCGCCGACCCTTCGCTCGCGGGCGAGTTCAACATGCCCGACGGCAAGCCGGTGAAGCCCGCGTTCCAGCTCCTCATGGATCGCGTTCAGCAGTACACCCCGGAATGGGCTGCGGAGATCACGGGCATTTCCGCCGGCCGCATCCGGCGTCTCGCGCATGAAATGGGCGTCACGGCGCGGGACGAGAAAATCGAGCTCCCGATACCGTGGACTGATAGCTGGGGCGGGGAACACGACAAAGTGACGGGAAATCCCGTCGCATTTCATGCCATGCGTGGGCTCGCCGCGCACTCGAACGGCTTTCAGACCATACGCACGCTGGCGATCCTGATGTCGCTACTCGGGACGATCGATCGTCCCGGCGGCTTCAGGCACAAAGCGCCATTCCCGCGCGCCATTCCACCCGTTGCCAAACCCCCGAAGAGCCCGGATGCGGTCAAGCCGAATACCCCGCTGGGCGGGCTTGCGCTGGGCTGGCCGGCAGGTCCCGACGACCTGTTCATCGACGAAGACGCTACACCTGTTCGCATCGACAAGGCGTTCTCGTGGGAGTATCCGCTGGCGGTGCACGGGATGATGCACAACGTCATCACCAACGCCTGGCGCGGCGATCCCTATCGCATCGACACGCTCATGATCTTCATGGCCAACATGGCGTGGAACTCGACCATGAATACGGTCGAAGTGCGCAAGATGCTCAACGATCGCGACGAGAATGGCGAGCACAAGATCCCGTTCATCATCGTGTGCGACGCATTCCAGTCCGAGATGACCGCGTTCGCGGATCTTGTGCTGCCGGACACGACGTATCTCGAACGCCACGACGTGATGTCGATGCTCGATCGCCCGATTTCAGATTTCGAGGGCCCGGCCGATTCGGTGCGCATTCCGGTTGTGCCGCCCAAGGGCGAGTGCAAACCGTTCCAGGAAGTGCTGATCGAGCTTGGCACGCGGCTCAAGTTGCCGGCGTTCGTGAATGCCGACGGCTCGCGGAAGTTCCGCGACTATCCCGACTTCGTCGTGAACTTCGAAACCGAGCCGGGCTCCGGCATCGGCTATCTGATGGGCTGGCGCGGCAAAGGCGGTGAAAAGGCCATGCGCGGCGAGCCCAATCCGCGGCAGTGGGAGATGTATGCCCGCAACAACTGCGTGTTCGAGTACAAGCTCCCGCTCTCGTACCAGTACATGCGCAACTGGAACCGCGGCTATCACGAATGGGCGAGCCGCACGCGGCTGCGGCGCAATTTCGACCCGCTCATAATCCAGCTGTATTCGGAAGTGATGCAGAAGTTCCGCCTTGCGGCGCAGGGTAAGGGGCCGTCGGCCCGGCGCCCGCCCGCGGCGCTCGCAAAGCGCGTCGAAACCTATTTCGATCCGCTGCCGTTCTATTACGCGCCGCTCGAGATGCAGGCGACCGACAACGCACGCTATCCGCTTGCGGCCATCACCCAACGTCCGATGGCGATGTACCACTCGTGGGATTCGCAGAATGCCTGGTTACGGCAGATTCACACGCACAATTATCTTTTCGTGAATCCGAAGCTCGCGCGAACTGCAGGCATCGATGACGGTGGCTGGATGTGGGTCGAATCGATGCACGGCAAGGTGCGCTGCATGTGCCGTTACAGCGAGGCGGTGGAGCCTGGTACGGTGTGGACTTGGAATGCAGTCGGAAAAGCGCGCGGCGCATGGCGCCTCGCCGAGGACGCCAACGAATCGCGTCGGGGCTTTCTGCTGAACCATCTGCTTTCGGAGGAGCTGCCCGCAGGCGGCAGCGCGGACAAGCGCATCTCCAACTCCGACCCCATCACGGGCCAGGCCGGCTGGTACGACGTGCGTGTGCGGATCTACAAAGCCGAAGCGGACGAGCCCGAAGAAACGTATCCGCAGTTCGACGCGATGCCTGCGGCGCCCGGCACGAACCCGGTGCGTAAGCTCTGGCAGGCTTTTGTCGCCGGCACGGGCCAGTGGAAATGACGGTGATAAAGAACTACCCCCACCCTAACCCTCCGCCGGAAGGTTCCCGCTGGGAACCTTTGCGGGCGGCAAACGAACAGGGGGAACCGAAGTTTCCCCCCGTTACCCCCTCCCTTCGGTGGAAGGGAACTCTCCTTCCGCCTCAGGGGGGAGGTCGGGATGGGGGTGGTCGGAACGTGGAGGCTGGATGACCCAACTTGCGCTGGTGATAGATCTCAACGTTTGCGTCGGCTGTCACGCCTGCGTCACGAGCTGCAAGGAATGGAACACGTCAGGCCAGGCCGGCACGCTCGTCGACGAAAGGCCGTACGACCAGGATCCAACCGGCACCTTCTTCAATCGGGTTCAGACGTTCGAAGTCGGAGAATTCCCGAACACGCAGACAGTGCATTTCCCGAAGTCGTGTCTGCACTGCGAAGATCCCCCATGCGTTCCGGTGTGCCCCACCGGGGCGAGCTTCAAGCGCGAGTCCGATGGTCTGGTGCTGGTGGATTACGACAAGTGCATCGGCTGCAAGTACTGCGCGTGGGCCTGTCCTTACGGCGTGCGCGAGCTCGACGAGAATCGCAAGGTCATGGGAAAGTGCACCATGTGCGTCGATCGCATCGACAACCCGGCGTTGCCCGAGGCCGATCGCAAGCCTGCGTGCGTCATGGCGTGCCCGACGAACGCGCGCCTGTTCGGCGATATCCACGACCCCGAATCGATCGTCTCGAAGGCGATACGCGAGAGCGGCGGCTACCAGCTCATGCCCGAGTGGGGCACCCAGCCCGCGAACCATTACCTCCCGCGCCGCAAGACCGAGATGCACATCCACGAGGACGAGCTGGCGCGGGTCGACAATCCGCTCAAGATCGACGGTCTGTTGCCCAAGCCGCAAGTCAAGGATCCGTCGCTGGACGACGTGACTTCGTGGTGATCCGTGAGTTGTGAGCCGCACGTGCGTGTCTGGCTGATAGCCCGGGTCCTGGTCTCTAGTCATTGATCGTTCACCGTTCGGCGATTTTTCATGCATCCGGCCTTCTCCGTGATTTTCCTGACCACCCTGATCGGCGTGGGGCAGGGCCTTTTTCTCGCGTTGTACGCGGCTGAAGCCGCATCGGCCATCGAGTGGCTCCCATTGCAGGAAGCACGGTTTTACGCCTGGGGAAGTCTCATCGCGCTCGTGTTTCTGGTTGCTGGTTTACTCGCCTCCTTCTTCCATCTCGGGGGGCCCGAGCGCGCGTGGCGGTCGGCGGTAATGTGGCGCACGTCGTGGCTCTCGCGCGAAGTGATCGTGCTTCCGGCCTTCATGGCCGCAGTGCTCGCATACGGCGCACTGCATCACCTGGGCTACCGGGGAACCGTCGTTGTCGGGGCGGTTGGTGTCGCGTTGTGTTTCGTGCTCTTCCTGTGCACCGGGATGATCTATGCGTGCATCAGATTTCTGCAGGAATGGGCGAGCCCTTGGACCATCGTCAATTTCACCACCCTCGGCTGTGCATCGGGCGCTACGCTGGCCTCGGCTTATGCGCTCGGCGCGGCACCTGATCTCGCTGGAGTCTTCGCGGGCGCGGCAATCGTCCTCACGCTCGTTGCGCTGTGCACCCGCCTGGCGAGTCTCGCGCGGAACGCGCGGATCAGGCCGCGCTCGTCGCTGCAGACCGCGATCGGCATCAAACACCCACACATCGTGCAGAAGGCCCAGGGATTCATGGGCGGCTCGTTCAATACGCGCGAGTTCTTTCACGGCAAGCCCGAAGCCGTTGTGCGCGTCGTCAAATGGAGCTTTCTTCTCCTCGTTTTCGCCGTCCCGGCCGCGCTACTCGGTGTGGGACTCGCCCTGAGCGTGCCGCTCGCCTTCGCAGCGGCGTTCCTTGCGCAGTACGTGGGACTGATCGCAGAGCGCTGGTTCTTCTTTGCTCAGGCCCGCCATCCGCAGAACCTGTATTACCAGGCAATCTCGTAAAAAGCTACGACGCGCCTTCGGCGCAAGGGCCCCCTGAGCGCCTGGCGGCGCTCCATTTACTGGGCATATGCGGTTGCCGCTGGCGGCGAAAATGGGTAGCCTAGCAAGCCCTGCAATCAGCAGACTTTCTTACTTAAGCAGAAGAGGATTCCATGAACGAAAACCCCGCAAACCGTGACAAGCTCGTGCAGGACATGCGAGTCGTAATTTCTGACGCGGAAGACTTGCTGCGCGCCACGGCGAACCAGGCCGGCGAGAAAATTGCCGTTGCGCGTGAGCGTATCCAGGATAGTCTGCACCAGGCCAAAGTGAAGCTTGCCGAAGCCGAAGCGATGGTGACGGAGCGCGCGAAGCAGGCCGCGCGTTACACCGAAGAGTATGTGCAGGAAAATCCGTGGCGCGCCGTTGGCATCGCGGCCGGCATCGGCCTCGTGCTCGGTCTGCTGATGACCCGGCGTTAAAACCGCAGGATGCCGCACACGGGTCCGGGCGCGTCACAGCCGCGCAGCCGCGGGCTCTTCGATTCGCTGCGCCGTCTGGGCGCCACGTTTTCGGCGCTCTTCCACAGTCGCGCCGAGCTTTTCGTTCGCGAATTCGAGCGCGAGCGCACGCGCTTCGCGCGGCTCGCGATCTTCGCACTCGCCGCGCTTTTCTTCCTTGGGCTCAGCGTCCTCACCGCGACACTCTTCATCATCGTTCTCTTCTGGGACAGTCAGCGCCTCGTTGCGATCGGATTCGTGACGGTGCTGTATCTCGCGATCGGTGCCGGGATCGCGCTGTACGTCAAAGGGCAGGCGAGCAGCGGTGCGCGGCCGTTTTCTTCGACGCTGGAGCAGTTGCGCCAGGACCGCCAGCGGTTAAACCGCCCCTGACGCGTTCCGGAGCGGCAGCCTCGATACCCTGTAAACGATGCCGACTCTGAAGGGCTTCAACGGGCGCACCCGGTCGGTCTACCGCTCGCTCACGGCCTACTCCAATCGCGAGAAGCAGTTTCTCCTTGGCGAAATGGTGAAGGTGAAAGGGCTGATGCCGCTGCTCATGAAGCCGCGGAACAAGCAGCGCTGGTCAAGCGAAGACAAGGCCGCGCTGCGGGTGCACATCAAACGTCTGTCCCAGCTCAGTCCTTACCTCTTTATAGTGGTCATGCCGGGCGGATTTTTCATGTTGCCTGCGTTGGCGTGGTGGCTTGACCGCAGGCGCACGCGCGCCCGCAACGCCGCCAGCGGCTCGTCGCCGAGCTGACGTGCCGGGGTCGCAAAGCGACACCGGTATTACCAAGAACTGCTGCCGCTCCCTGGGAGAACATGAATGGCGGATGACAAGAGCCTCGGCGCCTACAACATATTCGATCTGCGTGACATGGCGCTGGCCCGCGTGCCGAAAGGCCTTTTCGAATTCGTCGACCGGGGCACCGAAGATGAGATTTCGCTGCGGAATAACCGCGCGGTCTTCGATCGCATCAAGTTCAAGCCCCGCACGCTCATCGACGTCTCCGCGCGCAGCCAGGAAGTGACGCTGTTCGGCCAGAAACAGAACATGCCGATTTGCATCGCGCCCACGGGGACCGCAGGCCTCATGTGGCACGAGGGCGAGATCGCGCTCGCGCGTGCCGCCAGGGAAGCGGGCATACCTTTTACGCTTGCGACCGGCTCGATGACTTCGATGGAGCGCGTCGCCGAGGAAGCGGGGGGACGCCTCTGGTTCCAGCTCTACATGTGGCCCGACAAAGCAATGTCGCACAAGCTCGTCGAGCGCGCGCGGGCGGCAGGGTACGAGGCGCTCGTCGTAACGGTCGACGGCGCCGTATCGGCGAACCGCGAGTACAACCTGCGCAACGGCTTCACGATCCCCTTCACGTTTACCCGCAGGAACATCACCGACGTTCTCATGCATCCGCGGTGGCTGTTCGGTGTGCTCGCCCGATACGTGTTCACGACGGGCATGCCCCGCTACGAGAACTACCCGAGCGAGATCAAGTACAAGGTGACGGCGCAACCAATGGGCCGTTCGCAGATGAAGAACGATTCGCTCAACTGGGAAGACCTGAAGGTGCTGCGGAAGATGTGGCCCGGCACCCTCATCGTGAAGGGTCTCGCACATCCGCAGGATGCGATCTTCGCAGCGGACTGCGGCGCGGACGCGGTGGTCGTCTCGAATCACGGCGGACGCAACCTCGACGGCGCGATGGCGCCGCTCGAAGCGCTGCCCGAGGTGGTGGATGCCGTGGGTAAGCGTATCCCGGTGATTGTCGACAGCGGCTTCCGCCGCGGCTCCGACGTCGTTAAAGCACTCGCACTCGGCGCAAGCGCGGTGCTGGTGGGCCGTTCGACGTTGTATGGCGTCGCGGCCGGCGGTCACGCAGGAGCCACGCGTGCGATCGAGATCTTTCGCGAAGAAATCAGTCGTGTGATGGCGCTTCTCGGGGCGCGCAGTGTTGCCGAGCTTGGACCGGAATTGCTGCACTTCGCCGACAACGGTTTCCGCCGTCCGGCGCAGTCACGCGCCGGGCTGAAGCTTCTCGATACATCACGTGCGACCGCCGAAGGATGAAGGCGCTGGCCTTTGCCTATCTGCTGCTCCTGCTGATCCCGATCGCCGCAGTTGCGCTCATCATCTGGAATCACAAGCGCAGGGCGGCCGCACTCGACAGGGCGAGTGCCGGGCGCATGCAC
>JBKJPI010000466.1:0-28220 GCA_046595235.1 Burkholderiales bacterium
ATTGCGGGCTTCGCGTACAGGCCGCCGCCGAGGTTCACGAAATGCTTTGCCAGGCGCGTTGCATACCAGCGCGCTTCCCTCGCATATACATTGAAATCGGTGCCGTCTTCGGCACAGATCTCCTTCGCGTCCGCAGCTGTGAGCACTTCGAGATACAGGAAACGCGAGGTTAAGCGCGCAAGGTTCTCGATTGCCTGATCGCAGCCTGCGTCGGGCAGGTACTGAAGCACACCCTGGCAGATCACGAGGTGGAATGTCTTACGCGGGGCATAGGTGCGCACGTCGCCTTGCACCCAACCAAGCTTCTGGCATACGTGCGAGCTGTACTCCACGCCGGTGTACTTCAGAGACCTGTCGAGCTTGAGCAGTGCCTTCTTCCAAAGCCCGATGCCGCAGCCCAGGTCGAGGACGGTGTTCACGGTTGCGTCCATGTGCTCGATGTAGCTCAGGACGAATCGCGCCGCATTCTCTGCGATCGATCGGCGTGTTTCAATTTCGTCGTGATACCACTTCTCGTAATACTCTTGGTCGAAGTGAGCTTCAGAGGTCAGCTGCTTGCGTGTCATCGCTTCCGTCACTTTACGGCCCGATGCCGTCGCTCGTGGTCCGTTGCACGGTGGTCCGTCCGTTGTAAATTAAAACCTGCAGGCGTCAGCGTACCGCCGCGTGTGGGTTTGGTCCAGCACCGCCCCGCGTCACGCTCGACATCGCAGCGCCGCTTCGCTACAACGAGCTGCGGACTTCAAGGGAGGACGACGATGGATTTTGGACTAACCGCTGAGCAGCGCGGGTGGCAGATGAAGGCGCGCGAATTCGCCCTTGACGAGATTCGCCCGATGTCGATCGCGCGCGATCGAATCGAGGGCGGGCGCGAGCCGTGGGACTGGGACATCATCAAAAGAGGCTCGGCGCTGGGTTTTCGAACCCTCGCCGTGCCGAAAGAGTGGGGCGGTCCGGGCACGGATTTCGTAACGCAGGGGCTGGTGATGGCGGAGCTTGCGAAAGGCGACAGCGCTATCTCCAAAGCATTCAGCCAGAACTGGAAATGGAGCCATCTCATCGCGGAGTTCTGCACCAGAGACCAGAAAGAGCGGTTCCTCGAGCCTTTCCTCGCGGACGACACGTATCTCATCGGCTCGGCGAGCACGGAGCCCAACTCAGGGTCCGACAACCGTTACCCGCCCAAGGACTCACCGAAATCAGGGTGGCGGCTGCGGGCCGAGCGCGACGGCGAAGCGTGGCTGCTCAATGGGGAAAAAACGTTCATCGCGAATGGCCCGGTCGGCAAGCTCTTCTTCGTGAGCACGCGCACCGACCCGAACGTAACCATTCGCGAAGGTACGACGGTGTTTCTCGTTCCGGCCGGCACGCCGGGGTTTCGCGTCGGCAAGGTCTTCAACAAGAGCGGCTGGCGCTTCTATCAGAACGCAGAGCTCATCTTCGAGAATGCGCGTGTGCCCCATGCAAACGTCGTCGGCGCGGTTCATGGCGGTGTGAAAGTGCGCAGCGGTGCGGCGGGAGAATTCGGGGATTTCGAGCTGGCCGCGAATGCGCTGGGTGTGTGTGACGCCGCATGCGAATGCGCCATGGCCTACGCCAGAAAAGTCCGGCGTGCGGGTAAGCCGCTCGACGATCACCAACTGGTGCAGCTCAGGCTGAACGAAATGCATGCGCTGACCGAATCGCTGCGCTCCTACGTGTTGCGCACCGCGTGGGAGATGGACACCCACACGCAGGGTGCCAACGCCGTGCTCATCATGAATTATTCGACGACCGTTATTCAGCGCGTGACGACGCTCAACATGGAAATCCACGCTGAGGGCGGCGGTTACATGGATGCGATGGCGGACAAGCTGGTGCGCGACGGGATCATCTGGACCCACCTTGCGGGCGACGCGTCGCAGCGGCTGAAGGCAATGCGCCGGTTACTGCCGTGACGTCGCAAAGTGCACACCTACTTTGCGCCGGAAGCCCAACGCCGCAAAGTGGAAACCTACTTTGCGTCGGAACTTCAAGTTTGAACTGAATCGCTGGCAAAGCCAGCCGATTCGAGCTTGAAACTGCAACGAAACAACGCGTGGGTAGCCGGACCACTGTTTCTTCGTAGCTCTTTCAGCACAAAGGCGCCCGGCCGCCCGAAGCCTTTGTGCTAATTGCAAAACGGCGCAAAGCAGATGTGCACTTTGCGACGAAATGTGTTCCGGCGGAAAGTAGATTTTCACTTTCCGACGTATCGTTGGCGCCCGGCCGCCCGAAGCCTTGGTGCTAACTTGCAGGTTCGATCAAAAGTAGATTTTTACTTTTGATCGGTTTTATTTGCAGTGGTAGTCGATCATTCGATCGATCGCTGACGCGCACGCGCTGCAGAAATACTCCGACTGCAGAGAGAACATGATGCAGTCGACTTCCGACCGGTAGATGCCGCGGGAGTATCCGTGCGCACCTTCGAAGAGTCCCACATGCCGCGAATTGCCGCCGGTCCGCAACAAGGTGCTTTGCCGCTCGCGCTCGTTGCCCATCAGCTTCTCGATCGCCGCTTCGTCCGCCCCTTTCGAACGCAGGGCCACGTAATCAGCGACGTATTCGCTGAAGCGCCTGTCGTACTCGACCTTGTTCCAGGCTGCCGGCCGCGGCTCGGCGCCGGATGCGTCTTTCCACTTGCGTGCATTTGCCGCAAGGCTCACGTTCGAATTCCAGGGCTCGATGTTGCCGCGATAAGCCGGTCCATCCGCCGTGGGTATGTAGTATTCCTCCGCGAGTCCCGCGAAAGCGTGCGCGAACTCGTGAACTGTCAGGTATTTCGCCGCTGCACTGTCCACTGCCACAACCGCAGGTCCGCCAAAGTAAGCGCTGCCCCCGTAACGGCGGGCATTTGCAAGCACCAGGACGAAGTCGTAAGGCGTTAACGATGCCGCGTCGTGCAGCGCCGCGGTGTTCATGACTGCGAGCGTGCGTTCGGCCGTGCCGCCCAGGTACGTCGTGCCGAAGGCGCTCTGCTTCTGCACGCCGAGGTGTCTGTCGGCAACGCCGCTTTGCGTGCTCGGGGTAAATACCGAGTACACATTGAAATCGCGCATGCGCAGCGAAAACGGCTGCACCGAAAACAGATAGCCCATCACACGCAGGGCGTCGGCCACGAATTTTCCGTATTCGGACTGCGCGTACCCGTCGGCCATGAATGCAATGTCCACTTTCTCCGGGGCAGCACCGCTGACGAGCAGCGGCTCGATGCGTGGCGCGGCGCTCGAGCTCGGGGCGGCGCTCGGAGTCAGCGCCGGATCGATCGCGCTGTTCCACACCGCACTGAAAGTGTTTTGCACGCGGCGCTTTTCGATGACGGCGCGCAGCGATTTACGCGGCATCGGAACGCGCAGGCTGAGCGTCGTCGTCGCCGCATCTGACGCGCCGCCGAGGGGCGAATCAAAGCCTGTGCGAAAAAGCAGCATCTCGCCGCGCGCGTCATGCAGCGAGAGCCGGTAATCGCCCCAGTCAGGCGGCTCGTGCAGCCGATCGATGCGTCCACCCCATTTCGGCTGCGCCGACAGACGCACGAGTTCGAACGCATCCGCGCCTTCGCGCATCGAGTGCCGCAGGTCGAGCCGCAGCGCCGCGTCCGTGAACGGGCCGTCGGCGCCAACGGCAGGTCCTTTGGGTTCAGGCCGGCACGCGCCGAGCAGAAGGGCGGCGCCTGCGCCCGCGGCGCGCCTGAGAAGGCTGCGACGGCCTCCGTTCATCATTCGACTCTGTGCGCCAGGCTCAGGGACGAACGGCTCGGGGACGTGTCAGCTGCGAAATTTCGCGGCTGCTTTGCGCACAGCCTCGACGACGGCGTCGCCCATGTCGCTCGTAGACGATTTGCCGCCGAGATCTCCGGTGAGGTACCTGGCTTCCGCAATCACATCATCCATTCCGCGGTCCATGAACTTCGCTGCCTGCAATGCCTTCGGCTCGTTCTTCTTGCGTCCGAGCCATTCGAAAAGCAGCTTGCCCGACATGATCATTGCGTAGGGATTCGCGATGTTCCTGCCGGCGATGTCGGGCGCCGAGCCGTGGGTCGCCTGCGCCATCGCGTAGCGTTCGCCGATGACAAGACCCGGCGCAAGTCCAAGGCCGCCCACGAGGCCTGCGCCTTCGTCCGTGAGAATGTCTCCGAACTGATTCGTCGTAACCACCACGTCATACTGTTGCGGCTTCATCACGAGCTTCATGGCGAAGCCGTCAACGAGAACTTCCTCCAGCTCGACATCCGGATAGTTCGTGGCCATCTTCCGACATTCCTCCGCGAACATCCCGCAGACGAGACGGTACACCGGCTCCTTGTGCACTGCCGTGACTTTCTTGCGCGTGCGCAGGCGCGCGACTTCGAAGGCCTCGCGCGCAACGCGGCTCGCGCCTTTGCGTGTGACCACGCGATGGCCGATCGAGATCTCGTCGTTGGGCCTGAACTCACCGCTGCCTGCGACGACGGTGCCGCTCGACTGCATGCCTTCGGTGGTTTCGCGGAAGAAGACGATGTCGACGTTCTTGTGGACCGAAGGCAGATTCGGATATGACTTCACAGGCTTCACGTTCGCGTACATGTCGAAGCGTTTGCGAATCGGCGGCATGACCCACGTTGGATCGTTGCGTGGATACGCGTTATGGCCGATCGGGCCGGAAATGAAGCCGTCGGTTTCCTTGAGCGCGTTGACGGTGAAATCAGGCATCGTGTTCCCGTGTTGCTCGTGTCCTTTCTTCCCGAGTGGCAGCTCGAGCCATTCGATCTCGAGCGCAACTTCCGCCGCCGCAGCCTGCATTACTTTTACCGTCTCGGGTACGACTTCGAGTCCGATGTCGTCGCCGTGCATCACTCCGATCTTCAGCATGTGAATTTCCGTTCCGTTGATATGATCCTGCGCGTTACTCGGCCTTTATGTTCGCCGCGCGAATGATGCGTCCCCACTTGTCGTGTTCGACTTTCACGAATTTCGTAAACTCGGCCGCGCTCGTCGGCGTCGGGTCGAGCCCCACCTTGTTGAGCTGACTTCCCACCTCGGGCGAGCGCATGAATTTACCCACTTCGGCGTTCAGGCGCTCGATGATTTCGGGCCGCACGTTCGCGGGCGCGAAGAGACCGTACCAGGTAGCGACCACCAGCTCCGGCATCCCGGCCTCGGCCGCCGTCGGGACTTTCGCGAGCGAGGGAATACGCCGCTCAGCCATGACCGCAAGGCCGCGTAGTCGCCCTGCATCGATGAATGGAATTGTCGCCGGCACGGTGGAGGTGACCATGTCGACTTCGCCACTGAGCATCCCCGTCATCGCGAGTGCCGCGCCCTTGTAAGGCACATGTCTGATATCGATTTTCGCGACGGATTTGAAAAGCTCGCTTCCAAGCTGACTTCCGGATCCGAACCCGCCCGAGCCATAGTTGAGCTTGCCCGGATGTGTTTTCGCGAGCTGGATGAGCTCTTGCAGGCTTTTCGCGGGAACTGAAGGGTGAACCACCATCACGTTGGGCACCGACGCGAGCAGCGTGATCGGTGCGAAGTCGCGGAAGGGGTCGTAGCCCAGCTTCGGAAAAAGGCTCGGGCTGATGGCAATCGAACCGCTGGTGAGGAGGAGGGTATAGCCGTCCGGCGGTGCTTTCGCGACAATCTCGGCGGCGACGTTGCCGCCCGCGCCGGGCCTGAAGTCCGGCACGAACGGCTGTCCGAGACCTTCGCGCAGTTTCTCTGCCACCATCACGCCGAGGATGTGCGAAGCGCCTGTAGGGAAGGCCACGACCATTCGCACGCTTTTCTCTGGATATTTCTGAGCCGCCACCGACAGCGGAAGCGCGCACGCAGCGGCCAGCAGAAGTCCAGACGGCACGTGCGTGGGTCTCATCACGCTGGTTCGCCGAGTTTGAGTCCGTGCAGTAGCGTCGCGCGCTCCCGCGCCCCCGCCATCAGAAAGCTCAGATCCCCGCCGCTCAAAATGAAGCGCATGCCGTAGCCGATGTATTTTTCCATGAGTCTGGGCTCGTACACGCCCCCCATGCCGGGGTGGATGCCGTGCTTCGAGCACGCAGCAATAACGCTGCGATAGGCCGCTTCGACTTTGGGATCTCCGAACTTGCCTGGAATGCCAAGCTCCGCGCAGAGGTCGTTCGTCCCAATCAGGAGCACGTCGATGCCGGGAACCGCCGCAATCGCATCCGCCTTCTCGATCGCCTGCGGGGTCTCGAGCATGACGATGACGAGCGTCTCGGCATTCGCGGCCGGCATCGATTCGCCGATCGGGGTGGGGCCGTACGCAAACTGCGGCAAAACGCCCATCGCCGAACGGTGCCCCACCGGCGGGTACTTGCAGTACGCCACAGCCCGCTCGGCTTCTTCGACACTGTCGACGTGCGGCACCACGATTCCCTGCGCCCCCGAATCCAGAATACGCGAGGCGTGGTGATGTTCTTTCCCCGGCACCCGTACGATGGGCGTGATGCCGACGGGCAGCGACGCCATCGCGATCTGCGCAGCTGTGTCGAGGTCCATCGAGCTGTGCTCCATATCGATGAACAACCAATCGTAGCCGCACGTTTTTCCGATCGTCGCAATATCGACGGAGCGCGCAAGGCGTAAACCCATGCCGATCGCAAGCTTCCCCGCAGCGAGCTGCCGCTTGGTGTGATTCGGGTATACGCTCATAGTTAAGTTTCCTTTCACGTTGTATGAATGAGGCGCGGTCGCTAGACTGTGCTTCTGTCTCCGGCGCACATACTAGCGCGCGCCTCTCCCCAATTCAAAACGAAGGATCTTCCATGCTGACTCTCTATTACAGCCCTGGCGTATGCTCGATGGCCTCTCACATTGCCCTGGAAGAGACCGGCGCGCCCTACGAAAAGCGGCCGACACTCCTGCCTAAAGGTGAGCACAAGAGCGAGGCCTACCTCAAGGTAAATCCGAAAGGTAAAGTGCCGGCGCTGGAAGTCGACGGCAAAGTGATCACCGAAAACACGGCGATCCTCACGTATCTCGGTCGCCGCTTCGCAGACAAGAAGCTTTTGCCGACCGATCCGATCGAAGAAGCGCAGTGCATCGCGACGATGGCCTGGTTCTCGAATTCGGTGCATCCGCCATACACACACTACATGCGGCCGGAGCGCTTCGTCGAAGGTGAGCCTGCGCAGGGGTCGGTGAAGGACACCGGTAAGAAGACGTTCATGACCGCCTGCACCGACATCGACGGAATGCTTACGGGCAAGGAATGGATCGCTGGCAGCCATTACACCGTGGCTGATGGTTACGCGATGGTCTTCTACGGCTGGGGCCTGCGCGCTGATCTGCCCATGAAAGAGTTGAAAGCTTTCACCGCGCTGAAAGATCGCGTCATGGCGCGGCCGGCCGTGCGTCGGGTGCTCGAGTCCGAAGACAGCGTTTTGCTGAAGAATCAGTGATCCATGCGACGCCGCTCCTGAGCCCGGCTGCAGGCCGAACCCAGGCAGGTCTTGGGCTTGCAGGGGCGCATGGCACCTATATCCGAACGAGCTTTGCCATGCCTGCCCGATCTCCGGTTACCACGGCGCGTTTCGCGCTCGCCGCGCTCGCTGCCGTGTTGCTTGGCGGCTGCGCAGCACCGAGCACTTCACGCCCGGATGCGCGGGATCCATTCGAGCCGACGAACCGCGCGATCTACAAGTTCAACGACCGCGTCGATAAGGCCGTGGTCAGACCGACTGCGCGCGTGTACCAGCGCGTGGTGCCGCAATTCGTCCGCCAGAGTGTCCGAAATGTCTTTTCGAACGTGAATGACGTGCGCGTCGGACTGAACAATGCGCTGCAGGGTAAGTTCGCGATTGCGTATGCCGATTTCGGGCGCGTCATGATGAACAGCACACTCGGCATGCTCGGCCTTTTCGACATTGCGTCCGAGGCCGGAATAGAAAGGCACCAGGAAGATTTCGGCCAGACGCTAGGCTGGTGGGGCTTGCCCGACGGCCCGTTTATCATGCTGCCGCTCTTCGGTCCGAGCAATCTGCGCGATACCGCCGGTTTCTTCGTCGACCGCCTGACCGATCCGTTGACGTACGTCGAACCCACCCGTGCGAGCAATCAGATCACCGCCGGCAAGCTTGTGAGCGGCCGTGCTGAGCTCCTCGACGCCTCGAAGGTGCTCGACACCGTGGCGCTCGACCAGTACCAGTTCGTGCGCGATGCGTACCTTCAGCGGCGACGTAACCTCGTCTACGACGGTAAGCCGCCGCCTGACAAAGATCCGATCGTGATGCCGCCGAAAGAGGGCGCACCGCCGCCGAAAGCGAGCGCAGTGCGGCAGAAGGATGCGGCAGCGCCGCCGAAGGATGTCGCAGCGCCGCCGAAGGATGCCGCAGCGCCGCCGAAAGATGCCGCAGCGCCGCCGAAAGATGGCGCAGTGCCGCCCAAGGATGCGGCAGCGCCGCCGAAGGATGCCGCAGCGCCGCCCAAGGATCCCGCAGCGCCTCCGCCTGAGACGGCGGGAAGCAAATAGGCTCTAGAATCGGGACGCAATGCCGTCCCGCTTCATCGCCCATCTCGACATGGACGCGTTTTACGCGTCCGTTGAGCTTCTGCGCTACCCGGAGCTGCGGGGTAAACCGCTCGTTATCGGCGGGCGCCGCCGGGTTGTCGGAGACGCGGGCTCGGATGCCCTCGTGCCAGCACTGCGCGAATACGCGGGCCGCGGCGTAATCACTACCGCCACGTACGAAGCGCGTGTGTTCGGCCTGCATTCCGGCATGGGGCTCATGAAAGCGGCCAAGCTCTCGCCGGACACGCTGCTGCTGCCCGCAGACTTCGACGAATACCGCCGCTACTCGCAGCTTTTCAAAAGTGCCGTGCGCGCCATCGCGCCGATCGTCGAAGACCGCGGTATCGACGAGATCTACATCGACCTCACCGCGCAGGTGCACGATAGAGGCGGCGGCAGCGGACTCGAAGTCAGCGAAATTGCCGTCGCGCTCCAGTCAGCCGTGCATGAGGCAACCGGGCTTTCATGCTCGATTGGTGTCACGCCGAACAAGCTACTTTCGAAGATTGCTTCCGAGCTCGACAAGCCCGGAGGGCTGACGATACTTACCGAGGCCGACATTCCCACCCGCATCTGGCCGCTTGCCGCGCGCAAGCTGAACGGCATCGGGCCCAAGGCGAGTGCGCGGCTCGAGAAGCTCGGCATCCGCACCATCGGCGAGCTTGCGGCCGCGGGCCCGGCCTTCTTGGTGGAGCAGTTCGGCACGAGCTATGGGGCATGGATGCATGCTGCATCGAACGGGCGGGACGATCGCGAAGTCGTCACCTACAGCGAGCCTAAATCGATCAGCCGCGAGACGACGTTCGAGGACGACCTGCATCCGGTGCGCGATCGTGAGCGACTCTCGAGTATCTTCACCGACTTGTGCACACGAGTGGCAGGCGATCTCGAGCGCAAAGGTTTTCTCGGCAAAACGATCGGCCTCAAAGTCCGATACGACAACTTCAGGACGCTCACGCGCGACTGCACGATTACCGAGCCGACGCGCGACGCCGTTGCGATACGCCGCGCAGCCAGTGAATGCCTGAAACGCGTTCCGCTCGACCGGCGAATCCGCCTCCTGGGTGTGCGCGTCGGGTCGCTCGTTAAGCCCGGCGCTGTCCCGCAGCCCGCGCCACGACCCCACGTAGCCGAGACTGCGGCGCTCTTCGAAACGTGACCGACGCGCGCGTTTCATTGACGCGCTTTGCGTGGCTTTCGATTGCCGCGGCGACACTCATCATCTGCATGAAGGCCGTCGCATACTGGGTGACGGGGTCTGTCGGCCTTCTGTCGGACGCACTCGAATCAGTGATCAATCTGGTCGCTGCGGTTGTCGCGCTGATCGTGCTTACCGTGGCGGCGCGTCCCGCGGACGAAGATCACCCGTATGGACACGACAAGGCCGAATATTTTTCTTCGGGTGTCGAAGGTGGAATGATCCTGCTTACCGCTGTCGGCATCATGGCCGCCGCGATCGAAAGAATCCTCCATCCCAGGCCGCTCGAGAACCTCGGCATCGGCGTTTCGATATCGATCGTCGCTTCGCTCATCAACCTCGCAGTCGCGCGGGTATTGATGCAGGCGGGGAAGCAGCACGACTCGATCACGCTCGAAGCCGACGCGCACCACCTCATGACAGACGTCTGGACTTCGATCGGCGTTGTGCTCGGCATCGCCGCGATCGCCGTCACGGGGTGGGAGGTGATCGATCCGGTCGTCGCGGTGCTCGTTGCGGCGAACATCACGTGGACGGGAATTCACCTGGTGCGCCGTTCCGTCCTCGGACTCATGGATACGGCATTGCCGGAAGAGGAGCTCGATGTGATTCGCGGAGCCCTCGAGCCGCACAGTGCGCAGGGAATTACTTATCACGCTCTTCGCACGCGGCGCGCCGGACCACGGCGTTTCGTGTCAATGCATCTGCTGGTGCCCGGTGCGTGGACCGTTCAGCGCGGGCACGACCTTGTCGAGCGCATCGAGGCGGAAATACACGCACGCCTTCCGAACACCACCATCACGGTCCATCTCGAGCCGCTGGAAGATCCCCGGTCGTGGAGTGACGCGGTTCTCGATCCCGTGCAGCCGAACGCTGGCAAACGCACGGTGTGAGACGCGCAGTTTGGCGCGCCGAAAATGCTATTCTGAGCGACGCGAAACCTTGCTGATGACGACTGAGGAGAACCTTTAATGAAGAGACTTAACCTTTCAGCTTCACTGGTTGCCGCCGCAGCGGCGCTGCAGGTTCCGCCGGCGCTCGCGCACCATGCAATGGACAACGCGATTCCGGCAAGCGCTTTTCAGGGATTCGTCTCAGGCATTGCTCATCCGGTCATCGGGCTCGATCATCTGCTCTTCGTGCTCACGGTCGGCGCTGCGTGTTACTTCTTCGGGCGCAGGGCTGAAACGATCGCGGTGTTCATCCTGGCAACGCTCGCCGGCACCGTACTCCATCTGTACGAGGTAACTCTGCCGTATCCGGATGCCTGGGTTGCACTGACTCTGGTGCTGCTCGGCGTCCTTTTCACTACCGGCGTACAGTTTCTCCGGAGCAGAGCGGCGCTCGCGCTTTTTGGCTTCGCGGGAATCGTTCACGGTTATGCATACGGCGAGGCGATCATGGGCGCCGAGCCCACGCCGCTCTATGCGTACCTGCTGGGCTTTACGGTCATGCAGCTTTGCATCGCGGGTCTCGGTTACGCACTCACACGTTACGCAGAGCGTACGAAGCCCGCGCTGGGGACGGCGCGGGCCGTCAGTGGTGTGGTTTCCATTGCAGGGGTCGCCCTTCTGGTGGCGTCCTTCGCCTGACCCGCGCGCTCAGTCGCCGGTGCGGCGGTGGGTGAGCCCCGAATAAATTCCGTAGCCGGCTGCACCGATGATGGCGAGTGACATGAGAACAAGCATGATGAACTCGGCAAGCTCGGAGCCGGAGAAGCTCGCGATGGTCGCCCAAGACGGGTCGGTGAAAAGCCGGGGCACGATATTCATGAAAGTATCACTCCATGTGAAGAACGCAGGCGCGGCGCTCATTTTAGCTGCGAGTCTCACCGGTGCGCATCAATGTGCGGCGGAAGGCTGGTCGCCGAAAAGAACGTCGAGAGGGTTGCCGCCCCGGCGCCAGGGGGGCGCAACGACAAGACCGCCCGGACGGTGGAGCTCGTCATGCCGACGATGAAGCACGGGCCGGCAACGCTCGCGGTCGTCAACAACTGACGCCCGACAGCGCCACGGCATGTCCACGCGGGCTTCAGCATTAACCGTTCTCACGTCGAACAGCACGCAACCGCTGCTCGACGCGCTTGGCGCGCTGTATGAGGCCGAGCGGGGCGGTCGCATGTCCGTGGACTGCGATTCCGCCAGGATCATGCTTCAACGAATCAGGGGCGGCTTGCAAGGCGACATCGTGGTGCTTGGCGCCGACGCCGTGGACAAGCTTGCGAAAGCGAACATCGTCGATGCACAGAGCGTGCGGCCTTTCGCGCGATCGCGCGTCGGCGTGGGCGTGAAAGCCGGCGTGCCCCATCCGGACATTTCTTCGGTCGATGCTTTCCGCCGTGCACTGCTCGACGCCGCTTCGATTGCGCACACGGTACATGGGGCGAGCGGCATGTACGTGCCGGTTTTGCTCGAGCGTCTTGGCATCGCAGAGGAAGTCAAAGCGAAGACCGTGACGCGCCCGGGCGGCTTCATCGGCCGCGTCGTGGTCACCGGCGAAGCCGAGATCGCGCTGCAGCAGATCGCCGAGCTTCTGGCGGTGCCTGGCCTCGAGCTCGTCGGCCCGTTGCCCGATGAAATTCAGAAAATCTTCCTCACGTGCGCCGCCGTTTTCAAGAACACGGGCAAGCGCGCGACCGCGGAGGCGCTGCTCGACTTTTTCTCGCAGTCGTCGTGCGCGGCGGTGTTCGAATCGAAAGGACTCGAAGCCGCGTGACCTTACTCACTGTTGTGTCGCGAGCCTGGTGACGGTTTGCCATGCGATCGCTAAACTTCCCGCTTCCATCGGAGATACCCATGAGCGATAAGCACCCCCCGCGCCTTCCGTCGGACATCGGCGGCGACCCAGCGGGGCCGATCGATCCGATCGACCACGGCATGAGGTTCTGGGAGCGCCAGGCCAACGCGCTGCGCTCGTCGCTCACACGAAACAAGATCGTGAAGACCGACGAGCTGCGCCGCGCCGCCGAGGAGCTCGGCGACGACTACAAGAAGCTGCACTATTTCGAGATCACCACTTCGGCGCTTCGCACGCTGATGATCGAGAAAGGGTACATGACCGACGCGGAGCTCAAGGCGAAGATGGCCGAAGTGCGGGCGCGATTCGACGTGCCCGATGAGATGCAATCGCCGCTCAAGAAAAAGGCGATGACGTGACTGAGCCGGCTCATGCTGCGGAGGCGGGATTGCGGTACCCGTCGACATACGCACCGGCTCCCGGACACCGCTTCCAGGTGGGCGATCAAGTGCGTGTGAAGCCGCGTTTCCCACCCGGTCACCGGCGGACACCCTTGTATATCCGCGGCAAGGCCGGGACCATCGAGCGCATCTGCGGCGCCTTTCCAAATCCGGAAGAGCTTGCGTATGGCTTCGACGGCGAGCCGAAAAAAGTTCTTTATCGCGTGCGTTTCTCGCAGCGTGACGTCTGGCCCGCTTACAAAGGTCCGGCGCGCGACATCATTGAAATGGAAATCTACGAGCACTGGCTCGAGCCCCTGGGGACTGTCCCCGGTGTGACTGCAGGAGGCCGTACATGACTGATCCCCGCATCGATTACTACGCCGCAAAAAAACACGCCCACGACCATGGCGACCACGATCACGATGATCACGCGCCCGTCAACGAGCATGACGAAGGCCCGCCGTCCGAATTCGAAATCATGAGCCGCGCGATGCAGGAGATTCTGGAGGCCAAAGGAATCGTCACCGCCGAGCAGATCGCACGTCGCATGGAGCAGTTCGAGGAGGACTTCCCTTACCGCGGCTCGCGCGTGGTCGCGCGTGCGTGGCTCGACCCGGAATACCGCAAGCGCCTGCTGGAAGACGGGAAAGCTGCATGTGCCGAGATGGGGGTTGATCTTGAGGTCGAACGGCTGATTGCGCTGGAGAATACGCCTGACACGCACAACGTCATCGTGTGCACCTTGTGCTCGTGCTATCCGCGCGCACTGCTGGGAATGCCGCCCACCTGGTACAAGAGCCGCAACTACCGATCGCGCGTGGTGTTCGAGCCGCGGGCGGTATTGAAGGAATTCGGAACCGAGCTTGCCGACAACGTGACCGTCCGCGTTCACGATTCGAATGCAGACATGCGCTACCTCGTGATTCCCATGCGGCCCGAAGGCACCGACGGCTGGAGCGAAGAGCAGCTCGCCGATATCCTCACGCGCGACACGCTGGTGGGCGTGAGCGTTCCGCGCGTGCGCGCGTAGGCGACGCCTGGCGGCTCAATCGATGAAAGGATTGACGAGCGGAACGCCCAAGCCGGAGAAGTGCGCTGTATTGCGCGTGACCAGTACGAGGCCGTGAGTCAGGGCGGTTGCCGCGATTTTTTTATCGATGGCATTCTCCGGATGGGGAACCCGCAAGCGGCCCCACACCTGGGCCTCATCGTGCGAAAAATCCAGAATGTGGTCGCCAAAGTCCTGCAGCACCTCGGTTAACCATGTCTCGAGTCGATTGGCTTGCCGGGTGTCGCCGCGGTGACGGATCGATTCGACACCACGTCGGATTTCGCCAAGCGTGATGACGCTCACATAAAGCGCATCGCCCTTTGCCCGCGCGTCTGCGAAAAAGCGCCGGACGCCGGGGTTGGTCCTCGAACGCTTGCGCACATCGCTGACCACATCAGTGTCAACCAAGTACATCCGTGCGGACGTTACCATCGTCGATTCTGGCGAAATCCGTGTCCTTGCCCACATTCGGAATCGAGGCGAGGACCTCGATAAACGATTTCTTCCGCGACTTCAGCAAGACGGCTGCAAGCAGTTGCCGGTGCTCGGCCTCGGCGCTGCGGCCGTGTTTGCCGGCGCGAGACTTTAACGCGCGAACGATGCGCTCATCGACGTTGCGTACGATCAGATTGGCCATTGGCATTCCCTTCAGAACCCATGCTGTTCGGATGATAGCATTGATATCGAAAAGGCTCGTGGCGCTAGCTCGCGGAAGATTAGGCCGTAAGGCATATCCTTTTTATGCGCTTTCGCACGCGCGGTGTTCTTATCCCGGCATGTCCTAGGCCTTTTGTCGTCTGTCGCTGTTCGGATCGCGTGGCTACTCTCGAGTTGCGGTCACAAACAACGGACAGGGGGCTCAAATGGTCGAATTCTTAATCGCAGCGGTACAAGGGCTTTGCATCTTCGGGTTGCTGTGCGGCGCTTACTTCTCGATTGCTCACGGGCCGGAAACCGAGGCGGCGCCGTCGGCTGAAGACTTCGACCCCGTTACCACGCATTCGTGGCACATCGGCAATCGGGGAACTCGCGATGCGCGTGGCTAGACGAACCGTTACGATCCTCGCCGCGTTGGCAATGATCGTCTTGCCAGGCGGTCTACTCGTCATGGGCGCGCTGTGGCTCTATCGCCACATCTTCGCGGTGAGAGCCCACGCGTAAGGCTCAGAGTCGCTCCCACGAGAACCGCACGCCGGCACATCGTCGTAGCTCAGTTCCAAATAAGGATCGCCTGCGCACGTATCACCGGCGCAGTCATGGTTCCACGTAGTCGCGCACGCCGACGTTGAGGAGCACGACGCGGCGTCCAAGGAGGACCACACTCCCTTTCCGTCGGTTGTTGCCGGTATCGCTGAACTCGAAATCGTAGCTGCGCTGCAACCGGATCTGACCGTCATCGTTGCGGGCGGGTCTGATCCCGCTGATCGAGACGGTGTCGTCGAGCAGCATCAGCCCTTCCGAAGCGCAGGCAGAGCGCGCGGCTGCGACTGCGGCCTCTCGCACCTTGATACTGTCGAGCCACAGCCAGGCAAGCGACGCGATTACGACGAGGGCTAACGCTTCGACGGGATTTCCGATGTCTCGTACTTCACGCGCCCAAGGGCGCTCGTCACGCGATTCATGCAGTCGTATTCCGCAGCCATGAACTTGCGCGTTTCGGCGGTGCGCCGCCTGAAGCGGATGGCCCACTGGTTGCGCTCGCTCGCTGTCTTGTCGAACGCGGCGCCCGCGCCCGCGGGCTCAGTGCTGTTACTCCCGCCATTACTGCCCCTTGTCATGAGATCATCCGGGCTGAGTCGCAAGGACGGTTGCACGCTACGCACCCACGTTTGCGCCATGGCTGAATCATACCGAACTTCGTTCGGACGACGAGAAGGCGCGGTAGGTGTTATGCAGGACAAGCGCACTCTCTCAGGAACGAAGGCTTCACCCGCGCATTCATGATGATCGTCGGCACGTCCGAGCCTGAAAGCGTCAAGTTCCGAGCCCGTAAGGAGGCCCAGTGAGTACAGAGTCCGTCCGTACCGCATCGAGCGGCGATGCGCGCTTCACTTATCTCGAAGAAGGCGCCGGAACGCCGCTCGTGCTGCTGCATGGCGTCGGATCGGCCGCGCGATCGTGGAAGCACCAGTTGATCGGCCTGTCGAAAGGTTTTCGCGTTATTGCCTGGGATGCGCCGGGTTATGGTGGGTCGAGTGCGCTGGCGGCGCCGCAACCGAGTGCGGAGGATTACGCGTCAGCGCTGCGAGGCTTCCTCGGCGCGCTCGGCGTCGAGCAGTTGCATCTTGTCGGTCATTCGCTCGGCTCTGTCATGGCCGCGCGTTTCGCGCGACTGCACCCGGAGCGCATCCTCACCCTGACGCTTGCGAGCATCGCCACGGGCCACGCGCGCCTTTCGACGGCGGAGCGCGACCGGCTGCGGGCGGGGCGTCTCGACGATCTCGCAGCACTCGGCCCACGCGGCATGGCGGAAAAGCGCGGGGCGCGCCTCGTAGGCCCCACCGCCAGCGAAGAGACGATACGCGCAGTCATCGAAACGATGGGAATGGTGAGGCCCGATGGTTACACGCAGGCAGTGCGAATGCTGTCAAACGCCGACACGCGCACCGACGTGAGCGAGCTGGAGGACGGGATGCGCGTTCAGTTCATCTACGGGGACGCCGACGCGATCACCACGCCGGAGCAAAACAAGAGTGTTCACCTCGAGCGCCCCAGCGCGCCAGTGCATATGCTTCCCGGCGCGGGTCACGCGATTTATCTCGAGCAGCCGGAGGCGTTTAACGATTTGATGCTGCGGTTCACAAGGGCTTCTTCAACTGCCGCATGAGCTCGCGCGCGTTCTTGATCGCATAACACTCCCGGTCGTTATTAAAGTATGCCCATATGGTTCTCGCGCCGCATTGCCGGATGCGATCGGCCCACACGGCCAGCTCTTCTTTGGAGTAGTCATGCCGGTACCAGCGCGTCGTGCCGTGAAAGCGAATGTAGATGTCATCGGCCGTTTTGATGAGCTCGTCCGGCAGACGGGGTCCGCTCGCCGAGCAGAAGATCGCATTGCTCTCGCGGAAGGCCCGATAAACCCTGTCGTTCCACCACGAGCGATGCCGAAACTCGACGACATTGCGTAGCCGCGGATCGAGCTGCCCCAGGATGCGCTTCAACGCGGCAGCGCTGTAATGGAAGCTCGGCGGGAGCTGAAACAGGAAACACCCGAAGCGTGGGCCGAGCAGATCGGCGATGAGGCCGAAATCTTTCACGAGCGGCCCGGTGCGCGCGAAACGCCGGGTGTGGGTGATGAGCTCGTTCACCTTGATCGTGTAGATGAACTTCCGGCGTCCCGCCTGGCGGTTCCACGTCGCAACTGTTGCGAGCGTCGGCCATGAATAGAACGGAGCGTTCAACTCGACGGTTCTGAAACGGCTCGCATAGTATTCGAACCAGCGGCTGCTCGCGTAGCCTTCCGGATAGAAAGTGTCGCGCCAGTGCCAGTAAAACCACCCTGAGCAGCCGACGTGAGTTTCCGTTTTCGGGGAAGCGCCTTTACCGGCGCGACGGGCGGCCGCGGGCGCGAGTGCGTGACTCGATTCGTGCTCGAGCCGTGCAACGTGCATCTTCATCGCCCGCACGACATTTTGCGCGCGCTGCTTTTCGCGCCGTTCCTCCCGCTTCGCACGCCACGCTGCGCGTGCGTCGGTCGTTGCCACCTGTTTCACGCCGTCAATCATACCAAGCGCACATGTCGCGGATGCAGTCTCGCTATACTCGGCCACTACAAACGCCCGTCGAGGCAAAGGAGGAGGTATGAGGCAGAGCACCAGAGGCGCGCTCACGCGCCTTACCGCAGCAATTGCCGGTGCATCGATGGTGACATCCGCGGCGCAGGCGCAAACCGGAACCTATCCCACGAAGCCGATCCGGCTTATTGTCGCGAACGCTCCGGGCGGCGGTCTCGACACGGTTGCCCGGCTTACGAACGCCACGCTCGGTAACGCACTCGGCCAGCAGGTGATCATCGACAATCGTCCGGGCGCAACCGGCAGCGTCGCAGCGGAGCTGACGGCAAAAGCCATCCCGGACGGTCACACGGTGATGCTGGGCGCGATCGGCAATCTCGCCGTCAACCCGCACATCTACAAGGGTCTTGGTTACGATCCGATTCGTGATCTCGCAGCAGTTACATTTGCCGTCTCAGGGAGCAACGTGCTGGTCGTTCATCCGGCCGTAACGGCGACGACGGTCAAGGAACTCGTAGCGCTCATCCGCTCGAAGCCCGGGGGGCTTACATATGGCTCCAGCGGCGCGGGGAACGCGGGTCACCTTGCAGGCGAGCTTCTTCTCAGCATGACAAAAACGAAGATGGTGCACGTGCCTTACAAAGGCGGGGCGCCGGCGATGACTGCGCTGATTTCGGGCGAAGTGCAACTTGTCTTTGCGTCGCCCTCGACTGCCATTCCTCAGGTCAAGTCGGGCAGGCTCAAGGGTCTGGCTGTCACCACGGCAAAGCGCTCACTCATGCTCCCGGACCTTCCAACGATCGCGGAATCGGGCTTTCCCGGTTATGACACGGACAACTGGTATGGGGTGGTCGTGGCGGCAAAAACCCCAAGGCCGGTGATCGATCGGCTGAACCGCGAATTCGGCCGCGCCCTGAATGTGCCGGAAACCAAGGAAGCCCTGCTACGTCAGGGTCTGGAAGCCGCGCCCGGAACACCCGAGGCATTTAGCGCGTATATGAAGGCGGAATATCAGAAGTGGGGCAAGGTGATCCGCGAGGCGGGAATACGCGGGGAATAACGGTCTGCGTCAGATCAAACCAAACAGGACGAGAATCAGAAGCGTTCCAGCGATCGATAGAACGATCGAACCGAGGCAGCCGAGTTTGTTTGAGAAGAACACAAACACGGGTGGAGCCTCGGTTCGTGCTGCAGTCTAAGCGGTCTTGCGTCCCGCAAACATGCGATACAGGAAAAGCAGGATGAGCGCGCCGATCACCGAACCGATCAGGCCAGCATAACGCTCGCCACCGCCAAGACCCATCGAGTTGGCCAGGAAGCCGCCAAGCAATGAGCCGGCAATACCGAGCAGGATCGTCACGATGATGCCACCGGGATCGCGCCCCGGCATGATGAACTTGGCAAGTGCGCCTGCAATCAGACCCCACACAATCATCAGTACAATATCCATGGTTCTTCCCTTTTTAAAAGATTGAGACGTTGATCTATTGCACCTTTGGTGCCCGATGTGCCGTCAACGTCGAGTCGCACACATCGCAGCATTCCCCTCTTGAAAAAAGGCCGGCTTCGCGCCGGCCTCTTTCATCGCGCGGTCGTTACCGCCCACGCCTCATCGCGCCGCCAAGAAGCGAAGCGACAAAAAGCACGAGGAAGATAAAGAAGAGGACTTTTGCAATGCCTGCAGCGCCGGCTGCGATGCCACCGAATCCGAACACTGCCGCTACCAGCGCAATCAGAAAGAAAACCAAAGCATAGTGCAACATGATTCGCTCCTTAATTTCGTTGGCCCCGCGGGGCATGGCTGCTCCTTTGCAACCACTGTGCCGTACGTCCGTGCCGCGCTGCGGCATAGGGGTTGCTTAGTGGGCTCCCCATGACACTTCCTCAGGGACTCGCTTTCGGCATCGTCGGCATCATGATGGCGATGTTTGTATGGGGCCGCATCCGCTACGACGTGGTGGCAATGCTTGCGCTGGTCGCTGCGGTCCTCTGCGGGATCGTGCCGGCAAAGGATGCGTTTACCGGGTTCAGTGACGACGTCGTCATCATCGTTGCGGCAGCGCTCGTTGCGAGTGCCGCAATCGCCAAGTCCGGGATCACGGAGCTCGCAATCCGCCCGCTGGCGCCATACCTCGGTTCGACACGCTCTCAGGTGTTCGTGCTGGTGCTCGCCGTAATCCTGCTTTCGACCTTCATCAAGAACGTCGGCGCACTGGCGATTCTCCTCCCGATCGCGCTCCAATTTGCGAAGAAATCCGGTACGTCGCCTTCACAGCTGCTGATGCCTCTCGCCTTCGGGTCGCTACTGGGCGGCATGATTACGCTGGTGGGCACGTCGCCCAACGTGATCGTGTCGCGCGTACGCCAGGAGATTCTAGGCCAACCGTTCGAGATGTTCGATTACGCGCCGGTGGGGCTCGGCCTGTCCGTGATCGGCCTTATCTACATCGTCCTCGCACATCGCATCCTGCCGAAAGACCGCCGGGCCGGCGCATCGATCGATGCAGCGATCAATATCGAGAACTATGTCGTCGAAGCCCGGGTGAATCCCTCGTCGCCGCTCGTGGACAAGACGGCGGGTGAGGTCGAGACCCTCGGCGAAGGGCTGGTGAAGATCACCACGATCGTGCGCGAGCGCTTCCGGCGATATCGCCCGACGGCAGCCCTGCGTCTGCGTGCCGGCGACGTGCTGTTGCTCGAGGGCGATCCTGCAGCACTCGAGAAAGTGGTCGTCCGCGGCGACCTCGAGCTCGGCGGCAAGGCTGCCGAAACCAGCAAGGAGGCCGATGGCGACACCATCGGCGTGGTCGAGGGCGTCGTTACAGGAGAGTCGCCGCTGGTGGGCGCGACGCTGATCGAAGTGGACGTTCGTAAGCGCTACGACGCAAATGTGCTCGCGATCAGCCGCAGCGGCGAGCGCATCACCCAGCGCCTGCGCTCGGTTCGCTTTCAGGCGGGTGACGTGGTCGTCGTCCAGGGCCGTTTCGATCTGCTGCCGGATACCCTGAAAGACCTGGGGATCCTGCCGCTCGCCGCGCGCGATGTCGGCCTTGGCCGCGGACGCCGGCGTTGGGTCCCCGCGCTGATCCTTTTGACGGCCATCATCGCCGTCGCCTTCAAGGTGCTGCCGATCGCAGTGGCGTTCTTCACCGCGGCCGTGGCGATGCTCGTGACCAAATCGCTGACCCTGCGCGAGGCCTATGAGACCGTCGAGTGGCCGATATTGATCCTGCTCGGTGCGCTGATCCCGGTTAGCGAGGCAGTGCGGACGACGGGGGCGACCGACCTCATTTCAGGATGGCTGCATGTCATTGCCGGCGGAATGCCGCCCCTGGCTGCGATGGGACTGATGCTCGTGGCTGCGATGGCCGTCACGCCGTTTCTGAATAATGCCGCAACGGTTCTGATGGTGGCGCCGATTGCGGCCGGGCTTGCGTCACGCCTGGGTCTGAACCCCGACCCTTTTCTAATGGCGGTCGCCGTGGGGGCGGCGTGCGACTTCCTGACGCCATTCGGCCATCAGTGCAACACGCTAGTCATGGGTCCCGGAGGCTATAAATTCAGCGACTACTGGAAGCTTGGCCTGCCCCTGTCCATTCTGATCATCCTCGCTGGGGTTCCATTGATCGCCGCCGTTTGGCCTCTGGCCGCTCGATGACACGCAGCTCCGCGATACTGGAAATTTGTTCAGCGAGGGTCCGTTGAGTCCCAGGCGGCGAAGTGAACGCGGTGAGCTGAAGGAAAGGAGGTTTCGGAGGGAAACCTTGGTTTCCTTCCGTGGCGTACCATGCCCGATCGAGCGGAGCGAGATATGAAGAAGGTGAGTGAGTTGATGGCGGCGCACGTGGAATTTCTGGAGCCCGATGCGACGGTGCAGGACGCGGCTTCTCTGATGGGCGAGCTCGACGTGAGCGCGCTTCCGATCGGAACGCCGACTGATTTGAAAGGCGTCGTCACCGATCGCGACATTCTTTATCGTCTTGTCGCCGAGGGGCGAGACCCGCGGAGGACACCGGTTCTCGAAATTGCAACCCGGCAGGTGTTCAGCTGTCGTCCGGACGACCCGCTCAGCACCGCCATGGACCTGATGGCGTCTCAGAACGTGCGGCGATTACCGGTGCTCGACGAAGATCAGCGTGTCGTCGGCTGGATCACGCTGTCGGATCTCTCGCGTCACCTGCTCGTGGGCAGCGACACAGTGCAGAACGCGCTGCGCGAGATCACCGACACGGCGAAGCCTGAGTGACTACCCCGCCGCAAAGTGCACACCTACACCTACTCGCCGCAAAGTGAAAACCTACTTTGCGCCGGGACTACTAATTTGAACTGAATCGCGGGCCAAGCCCGCCGATTCGAGCTCGCAACTGCTACTAAAATACCGAATGGCATGCATCCACCACTCGCTTCTTCGTAGGTGTTGCTCTTGTTCCACCAAAGGCGCCCGGCCGCCCCGAAGCCTTTGGTGCTAACTGGCCGTTCCGGCGGAAAGTAGATTTTTACTTTCCGACGTGTCGTTAGGCGCCGGGCCGCCCCAAGCGTGAAGTGCTAACTATATGCGGTTTCGGCCGAAAGTAGGTTTGCACTTTCGGACGTTGGGCTTTCGGCCGTATCGTTAGATTGCGCTCGTAAAACGCTGCTCGACGTTGCGAGCGAGGTCGCGGGGAAGTTTGAGGCGGGCTGCGAGGTAGCGGAGATAGTAACGATTAACGCGCTTACGCCGGTCGATGGCGAGCAGCGAGGCGGCATACACAACCGCGCCCGCCTGCACATCAGGGACGCCCGAGAGCACCTCGTTGAGCGGCTTCCGATGCGCAAGTATCCCGGGCAACATTGCATGCTGCGATTCGGCTGCGTTGAGAAGCCGTAGTGCGGCCGTGAGCCGCGCCCGGTCGCCGGGATCGAATGCACCATCGGCTTGCGCAGCAGCAATCATTGCATGCATCAGCGTCTCAACCTCAGCCGGCTCGAGCTTCTGCAGGTCGACAGTCAGTGGAACGAGCAACTGCTGCCGGTTGCGCAACCAGTCGATCAGTATCTTCGAGGCCAGAATGTCGACGATGCTGTCGTCGTACTCCGGCGGTCCGCCGGCTTCCGATGCAGCCTCTGACGTGCTGTCAGCTTCCGATTGAGCTTCCATTCCTACGACGTCGCGCTGCGGGCTGCGAGTGCGGCCTCGATCTGACTAATGAGCTGCGAGAAATCGATCGGCTTCGCGTGGTAATCGTCGCAGCCTGCTTCAAGCGCTTTCTCACGATCGCCTGCCATTGCATGAGCGGTCAGCGCGATGATAGGGATCGTCTTCGTGCCGTCCTCGGCTTTCAGCGTTTTCGCGACCGTCCAGCCATCCATTACCGGAAGGTTCATGTCGAGAAGCATGAGGTCAGGGTGTTCGGAGCGCGCCTTGTCCAGACCTTCCTGACCATCCTGAGCCACGACCACTTCGTAGCCTCGCCGTTTCAGTCGGCGTGAGAGGAAATCCCAGATTTCCTGGTGATCTTCAACCAGCAGTATCGTTGCCATGAGCTTTCTCCGATGCGGCGGCGGCAGCGTCTGCCGCGGGTGGAATGGGTATTTTTCGTAAGACGGTGCGCAGGGCTTCGGACGCATCGGTCTCAGTGCTGATGATCTGCTGAACGTGGCCTTCGAGCCGTCTGCGCTCATCCGACGAGAGCTCGGTCGAGCTCAGTGCGATGACCGGCACGTCGCGCCACTCATCGAGTCTGCGCATCTCCTGGATCAGTGCAATGCCGTTCACTTCAGACATGTTCAGGTCGACGAGTATAAGGGCCGGGCGACTCTCCTTGAGGCGCTCGAAAACCGCGCTCCGGTCACGCGCGTGCATGACCACCCAGCCCTCTTTCTCCAGGAGATCCGCGACCAGCAGCAGCGTGCTGTTATCGTCGTCTACAACCAGTGCGCGGGCCTGCGGATCTGCCGAGCGGAAGCGATCGAGCAGCTTCTTGAGACGGGGCCACTGGATCGGTTTGGTGAGATAGTCCTCGGCGCCAAGCGAGAATGCGAGGCCTTTCTCCTGCACGATGGTCTCCATGATAACGGGGATGTCGGCCATGTCGGGGTCCGCCTTGAGCGCTGAAAGCACCGCCCAACCATCCATGTGCGGCATCATGACGTCGAGCAGGATCGCGCGCGGCCGCAGCGATCGCGCGAGCTTGAGACCGGCTTCGCCGTCGCTCGCAGTGCGCACTGCGAAACCTTCGCGTATCAGAAATCGTGAGAGGAGGGCACGGGCGTTCGGATCGTCGTCGATGACGAGCACAGCGTTACTTCCGTCAGTCTCGACTTCTGCTGCGAGCGTTGCGACTGACGTTTCGCGCTGCACAGGACACATCGCCTCGGCCGGAAGCTTGAGTGAGAACGTCGTGCCTTTGCCTGCTTCGCTTTCCACGGTAACGTCACCGCCCAGCATCGACGCGAAAGCGCGCGTTATCGACAGCCCGAGACCGGTGCCGCCGAATCTGCGCGTGGTGGAGCTGTCGGCCTGGGAAAAACGGCGGAAGAGTTTGCCGAGCTGTTCCTCGGTCATCCCGATCCCGGTGTCGATCACACGGAACACGATCGCCTCACCCTGCGGCTCACGCACCCGCTCGATCTCGAGCGTCACGCTGCCGTTCTCGGTGAACTTCGCGGCGTTGCTGAGAAGGTTGATGAGACACTGGCGCAGCTTCACCGGGTCCGAGTGCATGCGCCCGGTATCCGGCGGGCGCTTTACGACCAGACGATTCCCTTTTTTTTCGACCAGCGCTTCCACGGTCGAGCTCAGCTCGTCGACGACCCGCGCGATGTCGAACGTTTCGAGATGCACGTCCATCTTTCCGGCTTCGATCTTCGAGAGGTCGAGCACATCGTTGATGAGCGAAAGAAGGTGTCGGGCATTGCTGTTGATCTTGCGCAGATCGTCGAGCATCGAATCGAGTCCGCGCTCGTCGGCTTCCTCCTCGAGCATCTCGCCGTAACCGATGACGGCCGTAAGTGGCGTGCGAAGCTCGTGGCTCATGTTGGCAATGAACTGGCTTTTGGCGCGATTCGCCTCTTCTGCTTCCTCCTTCGCCGCGCGCAGATCTTCCTCAGCGCGCTTGCGGCGCAGGTATTGCCCGATCTGCTGACCCAGGGTCGCAATGCTATCGAAGAAATTCTCATCGAATTGCTGCCAGCGGCGGCTGAAGAATTCCATGATGCCGACGGTTCTGGTGCCGGTTTTTAGCGGAAAGGCGAAACCCGAGCGCAGTCCCGACCTGGCTGCGGCCTCACGCCGAACGAACGAGTCGTCGGAAGCGATGTGTGTGATGAACGCAGGCGTGTCGGTTTCCCAGACGCGTCCTGGCAGCCCGGCGCCGCGGGCGAACGTTACCCCCAGCGTTTCGACGAGGAACGCTTCGCCTGCGCCATCCGGCCCGGGCCACGCCACTGCATTGCGAAGTACGCCCTCGCGCTCGTCCACTTCCCAGAAGACGCCGACATGCCACCCGAGCGCCGAACCGATCGCGCCGAGTACTTGCGTAAGCGCGGTGTCGAGCTCGGAGGAGCCGGCAAGGATGCGGCTCACGCTGATCTGCACGCCCAGGCGTCTTCGCGCCTGACCTTTGTGGGCGGTATCCTGAAACGTAATGACACTACCGGTGACGACCGCATCGTCGAACACGGGAAACGACGAATATTCCGCATTGAAAAACGTGCCGTCTTTGCGCCACAACATTTCATTGTCGAGCTGAACGGCGCGGCCCGTCTCGAGCGTTTGCAGGAGCGGACAGGCTGCCTGCGGATAGGGCGTTCCGTCGGGATACGTGTGATGGATCAGCTCGTGCACATTGCTGCCGAGCACGTCATCGTTGGTGTAACCGAGCATCTCCAGCGCCGCCTTGTTGATGAAGGTGCATCGGCCGGCGGCATCGACGCCGTAGACGCCGATTTCGATGGCGTTGAGGATCGCGTTGATTTCTCGCTGAGCGGCGGCGGTTTGCATAGGACCCGGTAAAGCAGGGGGCGTGCCAGAGGGTGGCACGCACGGCTCATCTCCTGCTCCCGCCATGATCTGATCGATTACAGTACGCGAGATTCGTGCGGGCACGGTGCCCACGGCAGCGGCGGAGCTGCCGGCGCCGCGACCGAAGTAGCGCGGCGTGAACGAAGGGCCGCGCTACTTCGGGTCGCGTGCGATGTCAGAGTTTGCGTAGCTCCTCGAGCAGGTCCTTACTCTCGGGGATCGTGCCCGGCTCGTAAACCTTCGCCCAGCGAATCACGCCTTTCGCATCGACGAGAAATGCCGCGCGTTTGTCCATGCCGCGCTCGTCATTGAAGACGCCGTAGGCCTGGCCAATCGCACCATGGGGCCAGTAATCCGAGAGAAGCGGAAACGGAATGCCGCCGAGTTGCTCTGCCCACGCTTTGAGACTGGGCACGGTGTCCGCACTGATCTGCAGGATTTCGACGTTCAGCTTCTTGAATTCTTCGAGGTTCGCACGGAACCCGCTGACTTGGTTCTTTCAGCCGCCTGTGAAAGCGAAAGGCAGAAACGAAACGACCGTAGCGCGTCCGCGATAGTCCGCGAGCGAGATCTTCTGGTCGCTATGTGACGCGAGCGTGAAATCGGGCGCCTGCGCGCCTGCTTGCAATGTCATACGAGTTCTCCTGGTGATGTCCGGAAACGGCGAAGCCGTGAGCGCAAGAATACCCGCGCCGACCTCACGGCTCAAGCTTGACGCCGGCGTCGACAATTATCGTGCCGAACTTCGCCGATTCGGCTCTGATAGGGAATAGGACACGATTATCGGCGTTTATCGCACTATGAGGAAAGCGGCTATTGCTGGAGAATGTGCCGGTCAACCCACGATTTGCCGTGTACACACGAATAACAAAGAGCCGTTCTCCTAGCCGACGTTTTTTCCAGCGGTGGGGCTTGCTCCTCGTGCTGGGCCTGCTGTTGTGCGGGGCATGGTCCTTTATCGTGATGACGCTGGTATCGCAAAAAACGAACCTCCTCGAGGAGCGCCAGCGCCAGCTGTCTCATCTGAACAGCGCTGTTGCGCAGCAGACGGCGGGTCTGCTGCGCTACGTCGAAATCAATCTTCGCGTGCTCGATCGGTACCTGCAGGCGAATCCGACGATCAATCCCCGCACCGATGCGCGGTTCGTTGAGCTCGTGAATATGCTGCAAAGATATTCGCGCGGTCTTACCGACATCCGGATGGTCTCGGCCCGCGGTGAGATCTATTACATGCCAGCGCCCGATGGCACGACCATTACCGGCCTGCAGGACAGAACGGTCATCGCGCAGCTCGCCACCGGCACTGGAAAGTTTCACATCGGCCAACCGATCCAAAGTCGCGTTACAGGGAACTGGGAAATACCGATATCGTGGCGGCTCGATGCCCCGGCAGCGGGGATTCAGGTGATGGTGGCCTCGATCGAGCTCGAGCAGATGTTCGTTCTTCACGAACGAATGCGCCTGAAACCGGCCGGGACGATCATGCTGGTCAACGATCGCGGCGTGGTCCTTTCGCGGACGCCGTATGAGCAGTCCCTGATCGGGAAGAACATCAGCGCCAGCCCGAACTTCCAGAGCGCCTATGGCGTGAAGAAGAGCGGCACGTTTATGACCGGCGGAACGATTTCAGACGGCGTGCGCAGACTGGCAAGCTACGAGCGCCTCGACGAGTACCCGGTCATAGTGCTGGTGACCGAAGGTCTGAAAGATGTGCTGGCGCCGTATGAAAGGCGCAGCGACCTTACGATCGCGCTGTCGGCCGTTGTCACGCTCGTAATACTCACGTTGACGTTCCTGCTTCAGCGCTTCCTGTGGGCGATGCACGGTGCCCAGGAGAACCTCGAGCGCCGCGCGTCGATCGACAGCCTCACGGGCACCCTGCGCAGAGGCGAGTTCCTCGAGATTGCGCAACGGGAATTCAGCCGGTCAAGGCGTTACGAGCGGCCTGCCGTTATCGCCGCGATCGATCTCGACCATTTCAAGACCGTCAACGACAACAACGGACATGCAGCCGGCGATGCGGTGTTACGTGAATGCTGCAACGCATGGAAAACGGTTCTGCGCGAGCAGGATTTCCTCGGACGCGTGGGCGGCGAAGAGTTCTGCGCCATTCTTCCGGAAACGACTCTCGAAGGTGCGAGGCAGGTTGCGGAGCGGCTGCGCGAATCCACTGAGGTGCTGAGGTTTCCCGGCGAGGCGGGCGAATTCTCGGTCACCGTCAGCATCGGGCTCACGACGATCGTGCCATCCGACCAGCAGCTTCTTGCCGTCATGGAACGCGCCGACAAGGCGCTCTATGCGGCGAAGCGCGCGGGGCGCAATCGCGTCGAGCTGCTGGAGCCGCGACGACTTCACGCCGTGCCCTTGCGACCCGTGTAAGGCCGGGTTAGCGGGCTGCTTCTGCAGCGCACAACTAAGGAAAGGAGGCTACGGAGGGAAACCTTGGTTTCCTTCTGTTCGTGGGGCGCCAGGCCCGAGCGAAGGCGAGCGACGCCCCTAAACGTGCTGTCCTTCCAGCAATAGCTTCGCGACT